>NZ_JADMJX010000185.1 GCF_018780185.1 Rhizobacter sp. | reverse complement strand
TCACCTGCTCGGCCGCACGCGAGTTGGTCTTGCAGCGGTCGTGGCAGCGCGATTCGAGCGTGCAGCACAGCGAGCAGATCGGTGCGTCGTAAGCCGGGCAATGCGCCATGTCTTCGGACTCGAAGGCGTTGTCGCACACCGAGCACATCACGCTCTGCCCCGGCGCCCAGCGCGTGGTGCTGCGCCGCGCGATGTAATAGCGACCGCGCGTGGCCCAGGCGAGCAGCGGCGACAGGATCAATGCGGTGACGAGCGCGATGAAGGGCGCAAACGCCTCGGCCTCGGGGCCCAGCGCGCCGGCGTAGGCCACGATGGCCAGCACCGCCGCAATCAGCATCGAGCCCAGGCCCACCGGGTTGATGTCGTACAGGTGGGCGCGCTTGAATTCGATGTGTTTCGGGCTCAGGCCAAGCGGCTTGTTGATGACGAGGTCCGCCACAAGGGCACCGACCCAGGCGATGGCCACGTTGCTGTAAAGGCCCAGCACCCGCTCCAGCGCCTCGAACACGCCGAGTGTCATCAGCAGCACGGCGATCAGCACGTTGAACACCAGCCACACCACGCGCCCCGGGTGGCTGTGCGTCAGGCGGGCGAAGAAGTTGCTCCAGGCAAGCGAGCCCGCATAGGCGTTGGTGAGGTTGATCTTGATCTGCGACACCACGACGAAGAGCGTGGTGATGGCGAGCACCCAGGCCGGGTTGTCGAACACATAGGCATACGCGGCCAGGTACATCTGGGTCGGCTCGACCGCCTTGTCGGTCGGGATCTGGTGTTGCAGCGCGAGGAAGGCGAGGAAGGCACCGCCCAGCATCTTGACCATGCCCGGCACGATCCAGCCCGGCCCGGCGATCAGCACCGCGGCCCACCAGCGGCGTTTGTTGGCGGCGGTCTTCTCGGGCAGGAAGCGCAGGTAATCGACCTGCTCGCCGATCTGCACCACGAGCGAGAAGGCCACCGTGGCGGCGGCGCCAAACATCAGCCAGCTGAAGCCGTTGCTGCCCGACTCGCGGCCCACGAGGCCGGTGAAATCGCTGAAGGCCTGCGGGTTCTTCGCCAGCACGAAGAGGTAAGGCATCACCAGCAGCACGATCCACAGCGGCTGCGACCACAGCTGCAGCCGCGAGATCTGCGTGATGCCGTACATCACCAGCGGCACGATGCCCAGCGATGACAGCAGGTAGCACAGCGGCAGCGGCCAGTCGAAGTACATCTGCAAGGCGAGCGCGAGGATGGCCGCTTCGAGCGCAAAGAAGATGAAGGTGAAGCTCGCATAGATCAGCGACGTGAGCGTGGAGCCGAGGTAGCCGAAACCCGCGCCGCGGGTGAGCAGGTCCATGTCGACGCCGTACTTGGCAGCGTAGTAGCTGATCGGCAGGCCGGTGAGGAAGGTGATGATCCCCACCACGAGGATCGCCCACAGCGCATTGCTGAAGCCGTAGCTCAGCGCGATCGAGCCGCCGATGGCTTCGAGCGCGAGAAACGAGGTGGCACCGAACGCCGTGTTGGCCACACGGAACTCGCTCCACTTGCGGAAGGTGCGCGGCGTGTAGCGCAGCGCGTAGTCCTCCAGGGTCTCGTTGGCGACCCAGGTGTTGTAGTCGCGACGGATGCGAAAGATCTTTTGAGTAGCCACAGACACGCGGGCGCCCTCCGGGCAAAGTCGTCCGAAGGAACACGTTGCAAGAAGCGCTCCCGCTGAAAAATCCGTTCGGGCTGAGCCTGTCGAAGGGTCAGGGCGAACGGGGTGCGGCCTCAGCCCGAACGGGGTTGGGCTCAGTGTCAGCGCGCACCCTCCGAGCGCAGCTACGTTGATTGACGTATTCAGCCTGCGCACCCCTTCTCCTACCTTTGAGCCCATGGTGAATGCAAAGAGCTGCACGCGTTTGGTGCCAGCCGGTTCACCGATCAGCCCACAACCCGCTCGGAGAAGCCCCATGTCGAACGACCACGATTCCCAGTCCCCCGACTCCCAGTCCCCCCATTCCCAGCAACGCCGCCGCCTGCTGCAAGGCGCGGCCGCGCTGCCGCTGATGGGCCTCAGTGGCCTGAGCCTGGCGCAAGCCTTCCCCACCGCGAAGGTCAACACCACCAAGCTCGCCGTCACCGACACCGAGGTCACGGTCGGCCAGCTGCACTCGGCCACCGGCACGATGGCGATCTCCGAGACCGGCTCGATCCAGGCCGAGCAGCTCGCCATCGACCAGATCAATGCGATGGGCGGCGTGCTGGGCCGCAAGATCAAGGTCATCAAGGAGGACGGCGCGTCGGACTGGCCGACGTTTGCCGAGAAGAGCAAGAAGCTGCTCGTGAACGACCGCGTGGCCGCCGTCTTCGGCTGCTGGACAAGCGCCTCGCGCAAGGCCGTGCTGCCGATCTTCGAGAAGGAGAACGGCATGCTCTATTACCCGACCTTCTACGAAGGCCTGGAGCAGAGCAAGAACGTGATCTACACCGGCCAAGAGGCCACGCAGCAGATCCTCTACGGCCTCGACTGGGCTTCGAAGGAGAAGAAGGCCAAGACCTACTTCCTGGTCGGCTCCGACTACATCTGGCCACGCACCTCGATGAAGATCGGCCGCAAGCACATCGAAGCCCACCTGCCCGCCGGCAGCAAGGTCGTCGGCGAGGAGTACTACCCGCTCGGCCACACCAACTTCAACTCGCTGATCAACAAGATCAAGGTCGCCAAACCCGACTGCATCTTCATCGCGGTGGTGGGTGGCTCCAACGTGGCCTTCTACAAGCAGCTCAAGGCAGCGGGCGTCACGGCGGCCAAGCAGTTCCTGCTGACCATCTCGGTGACCGAAGACGAGGTGCTGGGCATCGGCGGCGAAAACATGGCCGGCTTCTATGCGTCGATGAAGTACTTCCAATCGCTCGACAACGCCAACAACAAGGCGTTTGTCGCCGCCTTCAAGGCCAAGTACGGCAAAGACGCGGTGATCGGCGACGTGACGCAGGCCGGCTACCTGGGCCCGTGGCTGTGGAAGGCCACGGTCGAGAAGGCCGGCAGCTTCGACGTCGACAAGATCGCGGTGGCCTCCACCGGCATCGAGCTCAAGACGGCGCCCGAAGGCTACGTGAAGCTGCACGAGAACCACCACTTGTGGAGCAAGGCGCGCATCGGGCAGGCGCAGATGGACGGGCAGTTCAAGGTGGTGGCGGAGTCGCCTGGGCTGATTGAGCCGAATCCGTTTCCGAAGGGATATCAGTAACCCACCCCCGCCGGTTCGGGCTGAGCCCCACGCCGTTCGGGCTGAGCCTGTCGAAGCCCAGGTGCCGTACGGAACGGCCCTTCGACAGGCTCAGGGCGAACGGAGCTTTTTCGATGCGAACGGAATGTTTGCGATGCGTCCAGGAAACTCGCCATGACCTTCTCCGAAATGCTCAACATCGGCCTGATGCAAGGCTTCGCCGGCTTAAGCCTGTTCTCGGTGCTGCTGCTGATGGGCTTGGGCCTGGCCATCATCTTCGGGCAGATGGGCGTGATCAACATGGCGCATGGCGAGTTCATGACCATCGGCGCCTACACGATCTACCTGTTCTCGATGCTGTCGGAGAAGTTCGCACCCGGCCTGGTGCAGGTGTACTTTCCGTTCGCCATTGCCGCCGCCTTCGTGCTCGCCTTCATCGTCGGCTGGGGCGTCGAGTGGGCCTTCATCCGCCACCTCTACAAACGCCCGCTCGACACGCTGCTCGCCACCTGGGGTTTGTCGCTGGGCATGCAGCAGATCTTTCGCTCGTCCTTCGGCGCCAAGGAAGTGAGCCCCACGTTGCCCGACTGGCTGATGGGTTCATGGGCGCCGGCTGAAGGCCTCGACATCCCGATCAACGGCATGTTCGTGATGGCGCTCACCTTGTTCGTGACCGGTGGCGTGCTGATCGCGCTCTACAAGTCACGCTGGGGCCTGCGCGTTCGCGCCACCGTGGCCAACCGCGTGATGGCGAACGCCACCGGCATCAACACCAAGAAGACCGACCGCCTGACCTTTGCCATCGGCTGCGGCATCGCCGGGGTGGCGGGCGCGGCCTTCACCACCATCGGCTCCACCGGGCCGACCAGCGGCTCGCTCTACATCGTCGACGCCTTCCTGGTGGTGACCTTCGGCGGTGCGGCCAGCCTCTTCGGCACGGTGGTCTCGGCCTTCGGCATCGCGCAGACCCAGTCGATCGCCGAGTTCTTCATCACCGGCTCGATGGCCAAGGTGCTCACGCTGTCGGCCATCGTGCTGATCCTGATGATGCGCCCGCAAGGCCTGTTCGCCTCCAAGGTGCGGCGCTGATCCCCCCTTTTCACTTTGCAACGGACCACCCCATGAACGGCTTCAAGCAGTGGATGGACAGAACCGGGACGGGCAGCGTGCTGCTGCTCGCCGTGTTGCTCGTCGTCGTGTTCCCCCTCGCGTTCGACCTCTTTCGCCTGAACCTGGTGGGCAAGTACCTGAGCTACGCCTTCGTCGCACTCGGCCTCGTGATGCTGTGGGGCTACGGCGGTGTGCTGAGCCTGGGGCAGGGTGTGTTCTTCGGTCTCGGTGGTTATGCGATGGCCATGTTTTTGAAGCTGGAAGCCTCCGACCCCGAGACCACCAAGATCCAGTCCACCCCGGGCATCCCGGACTTCATGGACTGGAACCAGATCACCGAACTGCCGGCGTTCTGGGTGCCGTTC
>NZ_JADMJX010000005.1 GCF_018780185.1 Rhizobacter sp. | reverse complement strand
GGTTCTGGGACCCGGTCGAAAACGCCTCCTTCATGCCCTGGCTGGTGGGCACGGCACTGATCCACTCACTGGCCGTGACCGAAAAGCGCGGCAGCTTCAAGAACTGGACGGTGCTGCTGGCGATCGCCGCGTTTTCGCTCTCGTTGCTGGGCACCTTCCTCGTGCGCTCGGGCGTGCTGACCTCGGTGCACGCCTTTGCCACCGACCCCGAGCGCGGCATCTTCATCCTCGGCTTCCTGGTGGTGGTGATCGGCGGCTCGCTCGTGCTCTTTGCCTGGCGCGCCCCCAAGGTCAGCATGGGCGGCGCCTTTGCCCTGTTCTCGCGCGAGACGCTGCTGCTGGTCAACAACGTGCTGCTGGTCGTGGCCTGCGGGTCGGTGCTGCTGGGCACGCTCTACCCGCTGCTGATCGACGCGCTCGGCATGGGCAAGCTATCGGTCGGGCCACCGTATTTCAACGCGGTGTTCGTGCCCATCATGGTGCCGCTGCTGTTCCTGATGGCGGTCGGCCCACTGGCACGCTGGAAGCATGCTGACGCGCGCGACATGGCGCAGCGCCTGCGCCTGGCCGCCGTGATCGCCGTGCTGGCCGGCATCGGCCTGCCCTTCCTGGCCGGCCCCTGGAGCCCGCTGGTCGCGCTGGGCCTGCTGCTGGCGGTGTGGATCATCGCGAGCAGCGCCTTCCAGATCCGCGAGCGCCTCAAGTCGGGCTGGCCGCCTCGCTCTTACTGGGGCATGCACATCGCCCACGTGGGCATGGCGGTGTTTGTCATCGGCGTCACCCTGGTCAAGGGCTACGAGGTCGAGAAAGACGTGCGCATGGCGATTGGCGACAGCGTCGAGATGGGCGGCTACACCGTGCGCCTGCGCGGCGTGCAGCAGGTGCCCGGCCCCAACTACATCGCCCAGCGCGGTGACATCGAGCTCTTGAAAGACGGCAAGTTGCTGCGCGAAATGCACCCCGAGAAGCGCAATTACTTTTCGTCGCAAATGCCCATGACCGAGACCGCCATCGACACCGGCCTCACCCGCGACCTCTACGTCTCGCTCGGCGAGCCGCTTGACCCGCAAGGCTCGGCCTGGAGCGTGCGCGTCTATTACAAGCCCTTCGTCACCTGGATCTGGGGCGGCTGCCTGCTGATGGCCCTGGGTGGCGGGCTCGCCGCGGCCGACCGCCGCTACCGCCTGAAGAAGACGCAGGGCGCCGTCGTCTCGCAGGGGGCGGCCGCATGAAGCGCTTCCTGATCCCGCTGGCGCTGTTCGTGGTGCTGGCGGTCTTTCTGGGTATCGGCCTCAACCGCGACCCGCGTGAAGTGCCCTCGCCCCTGGTGGGCAAGCCCGCGCCGGCCTTCACGTTGCCGCAGCTCGACTCCGACGCGCCCTTCAGCCCCAAGGACATGGCCGGCAAGGTGTGGCTCTTCAATGTGTGGGCCTCGTGGTGCGTGTCGTGCCGGCAGGAGCACCCGATCCTGGTCGACTTTGCCAAAACCAAGCTCGCGCCCCTGATCGGGCTCGACTACAAGGACAAGAACGACGAAGCCCGCGCCTGGCTCCGGCGCTTCGGCAACCCCTACGACTTCTCGGTCGTCGACGCCGACGGCCGCGTGGGCATCGACTACGGTGTCTACGGCGTGCCCGAGACCTACGTGATCGACAAGACGGGCACCATCCGCTTCAAGCAGATCGGCCCGGTCACGGCCGAGGTGATGCAAAACAAGATCGTGCCCCTGATCAAAGAGTTGCAGAAATGAAGATCCTCTGGGCCACGGTGCTGGCGCTGGCCACCTTCACCGCACAAGCCAACCAGGCCGCCCCGCTGGCCGAAGACCCGGTGGTCGAGCAGCGCCTCGTGCACATCGCCGAGGAGCTGCGTTGCCTGGTGTGCCAGAACGAATCGCTCGCCGGCTCGCGCGCCGACCTGGCGCTCGACCTCAAGCGCGAGATTCGCCAGCTCATCAAACAAGGCAAGACCGACCAGGAGGTACGCGACTTTCTCGTCACGCGCTATGGCGACTACGTGCTCTACCGCCCGCCGGTCAAGCCCACCACCTGGCTGCTGTGGGGTGGGCCGTTTGTGCTGCTGGCCGCGGGGCTGGCTGGCTTGATCGTGTTCCTGCGCAAGCGCCGGCCCGCTGAAGCGGCGCTGTCGCCCGAAGACCAACGCCGGGCTGAAGCCCTGCTCAAGGGAGATTCGTGATGGGAGGCTTTGTGTTGGCTGCGGCGGTGCTCGTCGCGGTCACCTTGTTGTTGTTGTTGCGCCCGTGGCGGCGCACCCCTGCCGCCGATGTGGCGAGCACCCCCGAGATCAACGCCGGCATCTACCGCGACCAACTGCAAGAGCTCGACCGCGACCTCGCCGCCGGCACGCTCTCGGCCGACGACCACGCCCAGGCCCGCGCCGAGTTGCAGCGCCGCCTGCTCGACGATGCCGGCAAGGGCGACACCAAGGCAGGCAGCCCCTTCGGCATGCGCTACACCGCGCTGGCGCTGGTGTTGCTGATGCCGCTGGGCGCGGCCGGGCTCTACACCGTGTTGGGCACGCCTGCGGCGCTCGACCCGGCAGCCACCCGCGAGCCCACGCGCCAAGACGTTGAAAAGATGGTGTCCGACTTGGCCGCCCGCATGGAAAAGAACCCCGGTGACACCAAGGGCTGGGTCGTGCTCGCACGCTCGTACCGTGCGATGAATCGCCTGCCCGAGGCTGAAAACGCCTTCAACAAGATCGGCGATGCGCTCTACCAGAACGCCACCTTGCTGGCCGAATACGGCGACGTGCTGGCCACGCGGGCCATGGGCAACTTCGACGGCAAACCGATGGAGATGGTGGAACGCGCGCTCAAGCTCGAACCCGAGAACCCGATGGCGCTCTCGCTCGCCGCCACCGCGGCCTACAACCGCAACGACTTTGCGAAGGCCATCGCCTATTGGGAGCAGTTGCTGAAAATCGTGCCGCCCGATTCGGAAGATGCCAACTGGCTGACCCAGGCGATTGCCAAAACCCGTGAGCAGACGGCCGCCCCGGTAGCCAGCCCACCCGTTGCGGTCACATCCAAGCCGAAAGCAGCTGACGCAGCGGTGGCCGGCGCCGCCGTCACCGGCCGCGTGAGCCTCGCACCGGCGCTGGCCGCCAAGGTGCAGCCCGGTGACACCGTGTTCATCTTTGCGCGCAACCCGCAAGGCTCGCGCATGCCTCTGGCCGTGCAGCGTGCCAAGGCGTCGGAGCTGCCGCTCGACTTCAAGCTCGACGACTCGATGGCCATGAGCCCCGAGTTCAAGCTCTCCAGCGCTACCGAGGTGCGCATCGAAGCGCGCATCTCCAAGAGTGGCAGCGCCACGCCCGGCCCAGGCGACCTGATCGGCGTGGGGCCGGTGGTCAAGCCGGGCGCGAACCAGGTGGCGGTGCAGATCGACCAGGTGCGGCCGTAACAGCGCTTCAGCGGCTGAGAAAGAACTCTGCCATCACCTCGGTCGCCGAGATCGCCGTCGACCCCGCCGCGCCACCACGCGGCTTCTTGCCGCCCGGCCACGAGTGGCCGCCGGTGTCGGTGACGCACAGCTTCACCTCCACGCCGCTCTTGCAGGACGAATAGGCGTCGCAATACGCCCCTGCCACCTCCAGCACACGCCTGGGCGTGGCGCTGCAGCCGTTGAGCCGCACCCACTTGGCCACCGAGTCGGGCACCGCCACGAACTCCGTCACCTTGTCTGACTTGTTGAAGCCGGCGCCACCGTTGAACAGCACCCGCTCGTCGTCTTTCGCGTGGATGTGCAAGACCGAGACCGGTCGCGACGGCGTGCAGCTCTTGGTGTTGTCGGTGCCCGCCACCGCGGCGATGGCCTTGAACATCTCGGGCATTTCACAGGCCAGGCGGTAGGCCATCAGGCCGCCGTTCGACATGCCATTGGCAAACACACGCTGGGCGTCGATGCCCGGCTGGGCGCTCAGGCGCTTGACGATCTCGCGGATGAAGCCCACGTCGTCGCTGTTGCGGTCGCGTGCCGCGCCGCAGCAGTGGCCGGCATTCCAGGTGGCGAGCTTGCCCGACGGGAGCCTGCTGTAGCCGTTGGGGAACACCACCACGTAGCCCGACTTGTCAGCCTGCGCGACCTGGCCATAGAACTTGTCGTCGGCCTGGTACGCCATGTTGCCGCCACCGCCGTGCAGAGAAAACACCAGCGGCATCGGCTTGTCGGCCGAATGGCTCGGCGGCACGTGCACGCGGTACAGCCGCGTGTGGCCGGCGTGAACCAGCTTGAACGTGTAGTCACCCGGGCCGGTGATGGGCGCTTCGTCTTGCGCACCAGCCCACACGGGCCACACCATGCCCAGACACAAGCACCATGCGGTGGCGTGGCGGGCGAACATCGATTTCATCGGCAACGCAACACCCTCCTGCTAGGCCAGCACCGGGTAGATGCCTTCGCCATGCGGCGCGGCCATGAACTCGGGCAGCATGGTTTCGGCCTTCAGCGACAGTGATTGAAGTGCCGGGTGCGCCGAACCCGCCACCACGCCGGGCAGCAACTGCTGCGTGAAGTGCCACACCACGGCCGCCGTCACACCCGCCTGGTCGATGGTGCGGCTGGTGACCACCGGGGGCTCGCGCTGCAGTTCTGCTTCCAACGCACCATAGGCCGCCAACAGCTGGCCGGTGACACGATCCAGCCACGGCTGGTGCCACTTCTCGGGCGGCCGCACGTTGTGCTCATAGACGATCTGCACGCTCTTCTCGCACGCGGCCAGGGCCAGGCCGATCA
>NZ_JADMJX010000022.1 GCF_018780185.1 Rhizobacter sp. | reverse complement strand
CGCAGCTTGGGGAACACCTCGGTGGTGTAGTCGCCACCTTGCGCGGTGATGATGATGTCGCAGCGCTTGAGCGCGTCGATGTTGAAACCGTCTTGCAGCGTGGTCTCGTTCTTCGCCTGCGCCGGCGCCTTGCCGCCGACGTTGCTGGTGCTGAAGAACACCGGCTCGATCAACGCGAAGTCGTTCTCCTGCTGCATGCGGTCCATGAGCACCGAACCCACCATCCCTCGCCAGCCCACCAGGCCGACCAATCTCGTAGCCATCTTGATTCCTATCGTCTGTGATTGAGTTTGAAGTCGTGAAAGCGTGTGATCAGCTTTGAGCTTTCAGGCAGGCGACCACAGCGTCGCCCATCTCCTTGGTGCCGACCTTGGTGGTGCCTGCACTGTAAATATCGGTGGTGCGCAGGCCCTTGGCCAGCACGCTCTTGACAGCAGCCTCGATGCGCTGAGCTGCCGCTTCTTGATTCAAGCTGAAGCGCAACATCATCGCGGCCGACAGGATCGTCGCCAACGGGTTCGCGATGCCCTTGCCTGCGATGTCGGGCGCCGAGCCATGGCTGGGCTCGTACAGTCCCTGGTTCTTCGAGTTCAGCGAAGCCGAGGGCAGCATGCCGATCGAGCCGGTGAGCATGGCCGCTTCGTCGCTCAGGATGTCACCGAACATGTTGCCGGTGACGATCACGTCGAGCCGCTTGGGTTGTTTCACCAGCTGCATGGCAGCGTTGTCGACGTACATGTGCTCCAGCTCCACATCGGCGTACTGCGCATGCACCTCGGTGACCACGTCGCGCCAGAACTGGAAGGTCTCCAGCACATTGGCCTTGTCGACGCTCAGCACCTTCTTGCTGCGCTTGCGCGCAGCCTGGAACGCCACATGGGCGATGCGCTCGATCTCGGGGCGCGAGTAGCGCATCGTGTCGAAGGCTTCGTCGGCGCCCTTGAACGCACCATCGGGCGACTGCCGACGGCCACGCGGCTGGCCGAAGTAGATGTCGCCGGTGAGCTCGCGAATGATCAGGATGTCGAGCCCCGCCACGATCTCGGGCTTGAGCGTCGAGGCATGCGTGAGTTCTTCATAGCAGATGGCCGGGCGGAAGTTGGCGAACAGCTCCAGGTTCTTGCGCAGGCCGAGGATGGCCTGCTCGGGCCGCAGCGGGCGGTCGAGCTTGTCGTACTTCCAGTCGCCCACTGCGCCGAACAATACGGCATCGGCCGACTTGGCCAGGTTCAGCGTGGCATCGGGCAGCGGGTGGCCGTGGGCCTCGTAGGCGGCACCGCCGACCTTGGCTTCTTCGAGCTCGAACTTCAGGTCGAGACAGGCCAGCACCTTCAGTGCCTCGGCCATGATCTCGGTGCCGATGCCGTCACCCGGCAGGATTGCGATCTTCAAGAGTCTGTCCTTCAGTTCAAAGCGAGTGGGCGAGCCAGGGCTTGGTCAGCAGGCGTTCGGCCTCGAAGGCCTTGATCTTGTCGGCATGGCGCAGTGTCAATCCGATGTCGTCGAAGCCATTCAACAGGCAGTACTTGCGGAACGACTCGATCTCGAACGGCAACTCGGCACCATCGGGCTTGACGACCACCTGGCGCTCCAGGTCGACCACCAGCTGGTAGCCAACGAAGGCCTTCACTTCGTCGAAAAGCTGGTTCACCGCCGATTCCGGCAACACGATCGGCAGCAGGCCGTTCTTGAAGCTGTTGTTGAAGAAGATGTCGGCGTAGCTGGGCGCGATGATGGCGCGGAAGCCATATTGGTCGAGCGCCCACGGCGCATGCTCGCGCGACGAACCACAGCCGAAGTTCTTGCGTGTCAGCAGCACCGAGGCGCCCTTGTAGCGCGGCTGGTTCAGCACGAAGTCGGGGTTGGCGCGGCGCGTGGTCGGGTCTTGCCCCGGCTCGCCCTGGTCGAGGTAGCGCCATTCGTCGAACAGGTTGGGACCGAACCCCGACTTCTTGATCGACTTCAGGAATTGCTTGGGAATGATTGCGTCGGTGTCGACGTTCTCGCGGTCGAGCGGTGCGACCAGGCCCTTGTGGATGCGGAATGCTTGCATGGTGGTCGGCCCTTCAGGAGAGACGGCGAACGTCGACGAAATGGCCTTCGATGGCCGCCGCGGCCGCCATCGCCGGGCTCACGAGGTGCGTGCGCCCCCCGGCGCCTTGACGGCCTTCGAAGTTGCGGTTGGAGGTCGAGGCGCAACGCTCTCCGGGCTCCAACCGGTCGGCATTCATCGCCAGGCACATCGAGCAGCCCGGCTCACGCCACTCAAACCCAGCGGCGAGAAACACCTTGTCCAGCCCTTCACGCTCAGCCTGCTCTTTCACCAAGCCGGAGCCAGGCACCACCAGCGCGAGCTTCACGTTCGACGCGATCTTGCGGCCCAGGCGACGCACGACGGCGGCCGCTTCGCGCATGTCTTCGATGCGTGAGTTGGTGCACGAGCCAATGAACACCTTGTCGATCAGGATGTCGGCAATCAGCTTGTTGGGCTCCAGCGCCATGTAGGTCAACGCACGTTCCATCGCGCCACGCTTGTTGGCATCTTTCTCGCGCTCGGGATCGGGCACGCGGTCTTCGATCGACAGCACCATCTCGGGCGAAGTGCCCCAGGTGACCTGCGGGCGGATCTGCGAGGCGTCGAGCTCGACCACACGGTCGAAGTGCGCGTCGGCATCAGACTGCAAGCTGCGCCAGTACGTCACGGCGTGATCCCAGGTCACGCCGGTCGGCGTGAAGGGGCGGCCCTTGACGTAGTTGATCGTGGTGTCGTCCACCGCCACCAGGCCGGCGCGTGCACCGGCTTCGATGGCCATGTTGCACACCGTCATGCGGCCTTCCATGCTCAACGCACGAATGGCCGAGCCGGCGAATTCGATGGTGTGGCCATTGCCGCCCGCTGTGCCGATCTTGCCGATGATGGCCAGCACGATGTCTTTTGCGCCGCAGCCCTTCGGCAACTGGCCTTCGACCTTGATCAACAGGTTCTTCGCCTTGCGCGCCAGCAGCGTCTGCGTGGCCAGCACGTGCTCGACTTCACTCGTGCCGATGCCGTGCGCCAGCGCCCCAAAAGCGCCGTGGGTGGAGGTGTGCGAGTCGCCGCAAACGACCGTCATGCCCGGCAGCGTGGCGCCCTGCTCCGGGCCGATCACATGCACGATGCCCTGGCGCTTGTCGTTCATCTTGAACTGCGTGATGCCGAGGCGGTCGCAGTTCTTGTCGAGCGTGTCGACCTGCAGCTTCGAGATGGGGTCGGCAATGCCGTGCGAACGGTCGGTGGTGGGCACGTTGTGGTCACTCACCGCCAGGTTGGCCGACAGGCGCCACACCTTGCGGCCCGCCAGGTCGAGGCCTTCGAAGGCCTGCGGGCTGGTGACTTCGTGCACCAGGTGGCGGTCGATGTAGAGAACGGCGGTGCCGTCTTCCTCGGTGTGGATGACGTGTTCGTCCCAGATCTTGTCGTACAGCGTGCGGCCCATGGCGACTCTCAAAGGTTCTGGCGAGGAAAAGGATCGAATTTTAGGCGTTTACAAGCAAAAACCCCGGCCTGTGGCCGGGGTTTGCGTGCACGAAGGGTGCTACCGGCGGTTCAACCTCGTTGTGCGATCGGTTTGACGTCGCGTTGGGTGGCACCATGGAATAGCTGACGCGGGCGGCCGATCTTGTACTCGGGGTCGGCAATCATCTCGTTCAGCTGCGCAATCCAGCCGACCGTGCGGGCCAGCGCGAAGATCGCCGTGAACAGGCTCACCGGGATGCCGATGGCGCGCTGCACGATGCCCGAGTAGAAGTCGACGTTCGGGTAGAGCTTGCGGGCGACGAAGTATTCGTCTTCCAGCGCGATCTTCTCGAGCTCCATGGCCAGCTTGAACAGCGGGTCGTTGCCCAGGCCCAGCTCGCCCAGCACCTCGTGGCAGGTCTCGCGCATCAGCTTGGCGCGCGGGTCGTAGTTCTTGTAGACACGGTGACCGAAGCCCATCAGCTTGACGCTGGAGTTCTTGTCTTTCACCTGCTTGATGAACTCGCCGATCTTCTCGACGCCGCCATTGCGCTGGATGTCTTCCAGCATGTTCAGCGCTGCCTCGTTGGCGCCGCCGTGGGCCGGGCCCCACAGGCAGGCCACGCCGGCGGCAATTGCCGCGAACGGGTTGGTGCCCGACGAACCGCACAGGCGCACGGTCGAGGTGGAGGCGTTCTGCTCGTGGTCGGCGTGCAGGATGAAGATGCGGTCCATGGCGCGCACCAGCACGTCATTCGGTTCGTACTCTTCACACGGCGTGGCAAACATCATGCGCATGAAGTTGCCCGCGTACGACAGGTCGTTCTTCGGGTAGATGTAGGGCTGGCCGACCGAGTACTTGTAGGCCATGGCCACCAGCGTGGGCATCTTGGCGATCAGGCGGATGGCCGCGATCTCGCGGTGCTTCGGGTTGTTGATGTCGGTGCTGTCGTGGTAGAAGGCCGACAGGCCGCCCACCAGGCCGGTGAGCACCGCCATGGGGTGGGCGTCGCGGCGGAAACCGCGCAGGAAGAACTGCATCTGCTCGTTGACCATGGTGTGGTTGATCACGAGCTTGTGGAAGTCGCCGCGCTGCTTTTCGTCCGGCAGTTCGCCATTCAGCAGCAGGTAGCAGGTGTCGAGATAGTCGCACTGGGTGGCGAGCTGCTCGATGGGGTAGCCGCGGTACAGCAGCTCGCCCTTGTCGCCATCGATGTAGGTGATGGTCGATTGGCAGGCGGCCGTCGACAGGAAGCCGGGGTCGTAGGTGAACTTGCCGGTCTGGGCGTAGAGCTTGCGGATGTCGATCACAT
>NZ_JADMJX010000107.1:28199-33587 GCF_018780185.1 Rhizobacter sp. | reverse complement strand
AGCGTCATCACGTCGTTCTCACGTTTCATCTGAAAGCGCGTGAGGAAGCTGTTGCCCAGCAAGACGTACGGCATCTGCGCCGGGATCACCAGGGCCTCGACGTTGTAGACCTGCACATCGCCGATGCGCACCGAGGTGAGCATCACGCGGTGAACAGGCACCGGGCCGTTGGCCGTCTGGGCTGTGCCGCGCTGGCCTTCGCGGTACTTGAGCCCGATGCGCTCGGCATCAGACTGGCCCATCGACACCACGGACGCCCCGGTATCGACCATGAACTCGACGGCGCGCCCGTTGATCGAGCCGCCTGCAGAAAAGTGACCGCCTGAACCGGCCGCCAACACGATGCGCGAGCCACCCCCTTCACTGGCCGCGCCACCCAGGTTGACCTGGGCGCCCCCCATAGGCACGGTGACACGCTTGCCGCCCAGCTCGACCACGGCGGCTTCGGTCGTCACGCCGACCAGCTTCACCCCTTGCACGGTGCTGCCCACGGCCACGGTGCGCGGGCTGCCGTCGATCATCAACAAGGCCTTGTCGCCCAGTCGCCCGCTCATCGAAACGGTCTGCGCGCCGGCCATGCCCGCCAGCAGCACCAGAAGAGCCGCGGCGGGCCGCTTCATCACGATCAATCCCGGAAGTTGTCGAAGGTCAGGGGTGCGTCGGGCACTTCCTTGCGGATGAGCGCCATCGCGGCCTGCAGGTCGTCGCGTTTGGCCCCGGTGACCCGCACGCTGTCACCCTGGATGGCGGCCTGCACCTTCATCTTGCTTTGTTTGATGAGGGTCTGGATCTTCTTGGCGGTGTCGGTGTCGATGCCGCTTTTGACGGTGATCAGCTGCTTGACCTTGTCGCCGCCAATCTTCTCGATCTTGGCCGTGCGGTCGAGAAACCGCACGTCGACGTTGCGCTTGGTCATCTTGGCCAGCAAGATGTCGAGCACCTGGCCGATCTGGAAGTCACTGTCGGCGTAGATCGTCAGCTCTTTTTCCTTCAGCTCGACGCGTGCCGACGAGCCCTTGAAATCGAAACGTGTGCCGATTTCCTTCGCGGTTTGATCTACCGCATTGCGAACCTCAACAAGGTTCGGGTCTAACACGGCGTCAAAGCTGGGCATGGGTCATATCTCTGTCTGCTGGATGGAGGAAAATTCTGCCATGCAAATCGAATCGGCCGTCAGCTTGAAACCCTATAACAGCTTCGGTCTGCCAGCCGTCGCACAGACCTTGGTGCGCATCACCGGCGACGCCGATGTGCGCCGCGTGGTCGACCATGCCCAGCTCGGCCGCTCACCCAAGTTCATCCTGGGCGGGGGCAGCAACATCATCCTCACGCGCGACATGCCGCAGGTCGTGCTCAAGGTCGAGGTGATGGGCAAGCGCCTGCTGGAAGAGCGCGCCGACGCCTGGGTCGTCGAAGCCGGTGCCGGTGAAAACTGGCACGAGTTCGTGGCCTGGACGCTGGCCCAGGGCTACCCGGGCCTCGAAAACCTGGCGTTGATCCCGGGGACGGTGGGCGCGTCACCGGTGCAAAACATCGGCGCCTATGGCATCGAGATGAAAGACCGCTTCGAATCGCTCGACGGCGTGGACCTGCTCACCGGCCGCACCGTGACGCTGAACGCCGAAACCTGCGCCTTCAGCTACCGCGACAGCGAGTTCAAGCGCTCGCTCGCCGGGCGTGTGCTGATCACCCGGGTTCGCTTTCGCCTGCCCAAACCCTGGCAACCGGTGCTGGGTTATCTGGAGCTGGAACGCAAGATGACCGAGACTGGCACCTTCACGCCCACGCCGCAACAGGTGGCCGACTGGATCTGCGCCATTCGCCGCGCCAAGCTGCCCGACCCGGCAGTGGTGGGCAACGCCGGTAGCTTCTTCAAGAACCCGGTGGTCACGCCCGAGCAGTGCCGCGACATCATCGGCCGCGACCCGGAAATCGTGCACTACCCCATGCCCGACGGCAGCATGAAGCTGGCCGCCGGCTGGATGATCGATGCCTGCGGCTGGAAGGGCAAAACCGTGGGCCGCGCCGGTGTCTATGAGAAACAGGCGCTGGTGCTGGTGAACCGGGGTGGAGCCATCGGCTCCGAGGTGATGACCTTGGCGCGGGCGATTCAGGAGAGCGTCTATGGGCGGTTCGGGATTCGCCTGGAGCCCGAGCCCGTCGTCGTCTAGGGTTTCGCCCCGGCCTCGAACCAGCGCTTCACCACATCGCGCTCTTCGGCCGTCATCTGGGTTGCGTTGTTCATCGGCATCAGTTTGAGCACCACCGCCTGCTGGTACACCGCCTGCGCGTTGCGGGCCAGCAGCTCGGGTGTGTGCAGCTGAATCGCCTTGCTGGCGAGCTGCTCGTTGTGGCACATCGAGCAGCGCTGGCTCACCACCTGCTGCACCAGCGCAAAGGTCGGTGGCGCGGCAGCCGCTGGAGCGGTCGGTGAAGGCGCCGGCATCGACGCGGTGACCACCCCCGCCAGCAGCACCACCCCGACGATCGCATAAGCCCAAGGCACCGGCTGCCCCGTCGCCAAGGCCTTGTGCCGCAGCACGAACGACTGCCGGATCAGCGCACCCGACAGCATCATCACCACCAGCACCAGCCAGTTGTACGGCCCGCTGTAGAGAAACCCGTAGTGGTTGCTCAGCATCGTGAGGATCACGGGCAGCGTGAAATAGGTGTTGTGCACGCTGCGCTGCTTGCCGCGCTTGCCATGGATGGGATCGACCGGCAAGCCCGCCCGCAAGGCCGCGACCACCTTGCGCTGGCCGGGGATGATGACCATCAGCACGTTGCCGCTCATCGTCGTGGCGATCATCGCGCCCACCAGCAGAAACGCCGCGCGCCCGGCGAACAAGTGGCACGACAGCCATGACGCGAACACGATGAACAGGAACACCAGGCCCCCGACGATCAGGTCGCCGTGCTTGCGCTGACCGAACACGCGGCAGATGCCGTCGTAGATCGCCCAGAAGGCCACGAAAAAGCCGAGCGACGTGACTATGGCCGCCGCCGGCGACCAGTCGAACACGTTCTTGTCGATCAGGAAGGTGCTGGCATTGGCCAGGTAGAGCACCGTGAACAGCGCAAAGCCGGTCAACCAGGTCGAGTAGCTCTCCCACATCGACCAGTGCAGCTTCTCGGGCAGCTGGGCCGGCGAAACCGGGTACTTCTGCTGGTGGTAGAAGCCACCGCCGTGCACGGCCCACATCTCGCCGCCGATGCCCTTGTCACGCTCCTTGGCGTCTTTGGGCGGCGTCAGGCCGTTGTCGAGCGCCACGAAATAGAACGAAGCCCCGATCCAGGCGATGCCGGTGATCACATGGGCCCAGCGCAGCAGCAGGTTGAGCCAGTCGAGCAGGAAGGCATCCATCGGGGATCTGTGTATACAGTTCAGCTGCCGCGGTAGGTGGAATAGGCCCAGGGGCTGGCGAGCAGGGGCACGTGGTAATGGGCCAGCGGGTTCGCCAAGCCGAAGTCGATCGGCACGGCGTCGATGAACGGCGGCTGCGGCAAGGCCACGCCGCGCCCGCGAAAGTAGGCCGCCACCTCGAACAACAGGCGGTAGGTGCCGGGCTTGAAGTTACTGTCGTCGAGCAAGGGCGCCCCTGCGCGGCCGTCGTGGTTGAGCGCCAGCTGCTTGATGAGCGTGGGCGGCCCGCCGTCCACACGGTACAGCGCCACCAGCATGCCGGCAGCGGGGCAGCCATTCATCGTGTCGAGCACATGCGTCGTGAGTTGGCCCATCGTGACCCCACCTTCAAAAATGGAATGCAAAAGTTATTGCAAGACCTGCAAAAGTGTATACAGTTTGCCGGACATAGAAAAGCCGATTCGACATGCCCCGCGCCACCCCCCTGCACGCCATACGCCCCGTGGGTCGTGGGACCAACCGAACCGCGCGTGCGGGTGCCAAGGCGGGCAAGAAGCAAGTTCCGCGCGCAGCCGCCATGTCGGGCGACGATGCCAGCCTGCAAACCACCACCCGGCGCATTGCCGAGTCGATCACCGCCGCCATCGTCGAGCGCCGGCTGATGCCCGGCACCAAGCTGGCCGAGCAGAAGATCGCCGACATCTTCAAGGTGTCGCGCACCATCGTGCGGCAGGCGCTGCACCAGTTGAGCCGCGACAAACTCGTCACGCTCGAGCAGGCGCGCGGCGCGCGGGTGGCCCAGCCCAGCGTCGAAGAGGCGCGCCAGGTGTTCGAGGTGCGCCACATGCTGGAGTCGGCCATGATCAAGCGCGCCGCCAGCCAGCTCACGCCCGAGCACATTGCCGAGTTGCGCGCCCACTTGCGCGACGAGCAGGCCGCCGTGCAGCGCACCGACGTGTCGGGGCGCACCCAGTTGCTGGCCGACTTCCACGTGGTGCTGGCCCGCATGCTCGGCAACGAGGCCCTGGCCGACATCTTGCGAGAGCTGGTCTCACGCAGCTCGCTCATTTCACTGATGTACCAATCGGCTCATTCGGCCGAACACTCCTTCGCCGAACACGTGGCCATCGTCGACGCGCTGGAGAAACGCGACGCACGCGCCGCGGTCAGGCTGATGGAAAGCCATTTGCACAACGTCGAGCGCAACCTGCGGCTGAACCCGCGTGTGCCCGACCTCGAATCCGTCCTGCGACCGGAGGACTGACACGCCATGAGCCAAGAACCCTATCCACGCGACCTCGTTGGTTACGGCCGCAACCCGCCGCACGCCCAATGGCCGGGCGGCGCTCGGATCGCCGTGCAGTTTGTCCTGAACTACGAAGAAGGCGGTGAAAACAACCCGCTGCATGGCGACCCGACCTCCGAGACCTTTCTCTCCGAGCTGATCACCGCCCAGGCCTACGAGAGCCGGCACATGACCATGGAGTCGATGTACGAGTACGGCTCGCGCGTGGGCGTGTGGCGCATCCTGCGCGAGTTCGAAAAGCGCCAGCTGCCGCTCACGGTGTTTGGCGTCGGCATGGCCTTGCAGCGCTACCCCGAGCTGCTGGCCTGCTTCATGGAAAGCGACTATGAGATCGCCAACCACGGCCTGCGCTGGATCCACTATCAAAACCTGCCCGAGGCCACCGAACGCCACCACCTCGACCTCGCGACCCAAGTGCTCAAAGACATGACCGGCGGGGTCTGGCCGCTCGGCTGGTACACCGGCCGCGACAGCCCCAACACGCGCCGCCTGGTGGTCGACCACGGTGGCTACGAGTACGACAGCGACTACTACGGCGACGACCTACCCTTCTGGACGCCCGTCACCAAGAGCGATGGCACCGTGGTGCAGCACCTGGTGGTGCCCTACTCGCTCGACACCAACGACATGCGCTTCGTGCAGACGCAGGGCTTCAACACCGGCGAGCACTTCTTCACCTACCTGCGCGACAGCTTCGATGCGCTTTATGCCGAGGGTG
>NZ_JADMJX010000107.1:0-28099 GCF_018780185.1 Rhizobacter sp. | reverse complement strand
GAGCACTTCTTCACCTACCTGCGCGACAGCTTCGATGCGCTTTATGCCGAGGGTGACACCACACCCAAGATGATGAGCATCGGCATGCACTGCCGCCTGCTCGGCAAGCCGGGGCGCATTGCCTCGCTGCAGCGCTTTCTCGACCACGTGCTCGCCCACAACAAGGTGTGGGTGTGCCGGCGCATCGACATCGCGCGGCATTGGAAGCAGCATTTCCCGGCGCCAACATGAGCCTCACCCTTGATCAGCTGAACGCCGCGACGCTGACCGAAGCGTCGCAGATGCTCGACGGCATCTACGAACACTCGCCGTGGATCGCCGAGGCCGCGCTCGCCCAGCGCCCGTTCAAGAGCCTGGCCCACCTGAAGCACACGCTGGCCGACACCGTGCGCCAGGCCAACCGCCCCGCCCAGCTGGCGCTGATCCGCGCGCACCCCGAGCTGGCGGGCAAGCTCGCTGCCAGCGGCCAACTCACCGCCGCATCAAGCCATGAGCAAGCCGCCGCCGGCCTCAAGGCCTGCTCGCCCGAAGAGCTGGCGGCGCTGCAGCGGCTCAACGCCGAGTACCAGGCCAAGTTCGGCTGGCCCTTCATCGTGGCGGTGCGCGGGCCGCGCGGCACCGGGCTCACGCGGCAAGAGATCATCAGCACCTTCGCGCGCCGACTCGAAAACCATGCCGACTTCGAGCTCGCCGAGTGCCTGCGCAACATCCACCGCATTGCCGAGATCCGGCTCAACGACAAGTTCGGCGTGGAGCCGGTGTGGGGCAACCAGGTCTGGGACTGCGCCGAGCTGCTGGCGCAGCACAGCGACGTGGGAGACGCCCTCACCGTCACCTACCTCACACCGGCCCACCAGGCTTGCCAGCGGCAACTTGCACACTGGATGCGCGAGTGCGGCTTCGACGAGGTAGAGGTCGACGCGGTTGGCAACGTGGTTGGGGTCTACCACGGCACCACCGAAGAAGCCCCACGCCTGCTCACCGGCAGCCACTACGACACCGTGCGCAACGGCGGAAAGTACGACGGGCGCCTCGGCATCTTCGTGCCGATGGTGTGCGTGCGCGAGTTGCATCGGCAGAAGAAGCGCCTGCCCTTCGACCTGGAAGTGATCGCCTTCGCCGAAGAAGAAGGCCAGCGCTACAAGGCCACCTTCCTGGGCTCGGGCGCGGTGATCGGGCGCTTCGACTTCAGCTGGCTGAACCAGCGAGACGCCGACGGCATCACCATGCGCGAAGCCATGTTCGCGGCCGGGCGCGACCCGGGGCAAATTGCGGCGCTGAAACGTGACCCGGCGCAGTACATGGGCTTCGTCGAAGTGCACATCGAACAAGGCCCGGTGCTCAACGAGATCGACCTGCCGCTGGGCGTGGTCACCTCCATCAACGGCAGCGTTCGCTACCTGGGCGAGATGGTCGGGATGGCGAGCCACGCCGGTACCACGCCGATGGATCGGCGGCGCGACGCCGCGGCCGGCGTGGCCGAGCTGCTGCTTTATGTGGAAAAGCGCGCCGCGCAGGCGCCGCACCTGGTGGCCACGGTGGGCATGCTCCACGTGCCCAGCGGCTCGATCAACGTGGTGCCGGGGCGCTGCCAGTTCAGCCTCGACATCCGCGCCACCACCAACGAGCTGCGCGACGTGATGGCGCACGACGTGCTCTCCGAGCTGAAGCGCATCACCGATCGGCGCGGCCTGCACTGCGCGCTCGAAGAGACCCTGCGCGCCAGCGCCGCGCCGAGCGCCCCCGAATGGCAGGCGCGATGGGAGCGCGCGGTCGAATCGGTCGGCCTGCCGGTCCACCGCATGCCCAGCGGCGCCGGCCACGATGCGATGAAGCTCGACGAGGTGATGCCCCAGGCCATGCTTTTCGTGCGCGGCGGCAACTCGGGCATCAGCCACAACCCGCTGGAGACCACGACCAACGACGACGCGCAGTTGTGCGTCGAAGCGTTCATGCACCTGCTGGATCAACTGGCGGAGGCCCCATGAAAAGATACGCGGAGCTCGATACCTGGATCGACGCCCACTTCAACGAAGAGGTGGCCTTCCTGCAGGCCCTGGTGCAGGTGCCCACCGACACACCACCCGGCAACAACGCACCGCATGCCGAGCGCACGGCCGAGTTGCTGGCCGCGTTCGACATGGAGGCCGAAAGGCACCGCGTGCCTGAGGATGAAGTGCGAGCGTATGGCCTGCAATCGCTCACCAACCTGATCGTTCGGCGCCCCTACGGCGCAGGCAAGACGATCGCGCTCAACGCCCACGGTGACGTGGTGCCACCCGGCGAAGGCTGGGTGCACGACCCCTACGGCGGTGAGGTAGAGGACGGCAAGCTCTACGGCCGCGCCTCGGCGGTGAGCAAGAGCGATTTCGCGACCTACACCTTTGCCGTGCGTGCGCTCGAATCGCTCGGCGCGCCGTTGAAGGGGGGTGTCGAGCTGCACTTCACCTACGACGAAGAGTTCGGCGGCGAGCTTGGCCCGGGCTGGTTGCTCAGATGCGGTCTGACCAAGCCCGACTACCTGATCGCCGCCGGCTTCAGCTACCAGGTAGTGACGGCCCACAACGGCTGCCTGCAGATGGAGGTGACGGTGCACGGCAAGATGGCGCACGCCGCCATCCCGACCAGCGGCGTCGATGCGTTGCAGGGGGCGGTGCACATCCTCAACGCGCTGTACAACCAGAACACGCTGTACCAGCAGGTCAGGTCGAAGGTCGAGGGCATCACCCACCCTTACCTCAATGTCGGCCGCATCGAAGGCGGCACCAACACCAACGTGGTGCCAGGCAAGGTGGTGCTGCGGCTCGACCGCCGCATGATCCCTGAAGAAGACCCGGTGGCGGTGGAGGCCAGCATCCGCCAGGTGATCGCCGACGCGGCGGCCCAGCAGCCCGGCATCACGGTCGACATCAAGCGCCTGTTGCTGGCGCGCGCGCTGCAGCCGCTGTCTGGCAACAAGCCGCTGGTCGAGGCTTTGCAAAAGCATGGCCAGGCGGTGTTCGGCGAGCCCATTCCGACCTCGGGCACGCCGCTCTACACCGATGTGCGGCTGTACTGCGAGCAAGGCATTCCGGCTGTGATCTATGGGGCCGGGCCACGCACCGTGCTCGAATCGAACGCCAAACGGGCGGATGAACACATCGTGCTCGATGATTTGCGGCGTGCGACCAAGGTGGTGGCACGTTCGCTCTACGACCTGCTGAGCTGAAAAGAACCCCACATGACCCGTCCCATCACTCCGTTCGGGCTGAGCCTGTTGAAACCAGCGCCGTGCACAGTGGCCCTTCGACAGGCTCAGGGCGAACGGAGATAAACCACATGCTCCGCCTCGAACTCATCCAACTCAGCAAGACCTACCCCGCCGTCAAGGCGAACGACCGGGTGAGCCTGCGCGTGAAGCCGGGCGAGATCCACGCGGTGCTGGGCGAAAACGGCGCGGGCAAGTCCACCCTGATGAAAATGATCTACGGCGCGGTGCGGCCCGACGAAGGCGAGATCCGCTGGAACGGCGAGCCGGTGCAGGTGCGCAACCCGGCCGAGGCGCGCGCCTTGGGCATCAGCATGGTGTTCCAGCACTTCAGCCTGTTCGACACCCTCACCGCAGCCGAGAACGTGTGGCTGGGCCTGGGCAAGCACATGACGCTGGCCGAGGTGACGGCGCGCATCACCGAGGTGTCGAAGGTCTACGGTCTTGACGTCGAACCGCTGCGGCCGGTGCACACGCTCTCGGTGGGCGAACGCCAGCGGGTCGAGATCGTGCGTGCGCTGATGACCTCGCCCAAGCTCTTGATCCTCGACGAGCCCACCTCGGTGCTGACACCGCAAGCCGTCGAGACGCTCTTCGTCACACTGCGCAAGCTGGCGAGCGAAGGCTGCAGCATCCTCTACATCAGCCACAAGCTCGACGAGATCCGTGCGCTGTGCCACCACTGCACGGTGCTGCGCGGCGGCAAGGTCACCGGCGAGGTCGACCCGACGCTCGAAACCAATGCCAGCCTGTCCAAGCTGATGATCGGCGCCGAGCCGCCCGAGCTGAAGCACGAACCGCGCACGCCAGGTGAGGCGGTGCTGGCGGTGCGCGAACTGAGCCTGCCGAAGCTCGACCAGTTCGGCATGAATCTGAGCAGCATCGGCCTGGAGGTGCGCTCGGGCGAAATCGTCGGCATCGCCGGGGTGTCGGGCAACGGCCAGCAGGAGCTGATGGCCGCTCTCTCGGGCGAAGACACCCGCGCCGCGCCCAACGCCATCCAGCTGTTCGGCAAACCCATCGGCAACCAGGCACCGCAAGCCCGGCGCGAGGCCGGGCTGCACTTCGTGCCTGAGGAGCGGCTGGGCCGTGGCGCCGTGCCCACCTTGTCGCTCGCACAGAACACGCTGCTCACCCGCACCGAAGCGGTGGGCCGCGGTGGCTGGTTGAACACCCGCCAGGTGGCCGACTTGGCGCGCCACCTCATCAACCGCTTCAATGTGAAAGCTGGCGGGCCCGATGCCGCAGCCAAGAGCCTCTCGGGCGGTAACCTGCAAAAGTTTCTCGTCGGCCGCGAGATCGACGCCAACCCCAAGCTGCTGATCGTGTCGCAACCGACCTGGGGGGTGGACGTGGGCGCGGCGGCGCAGATCCGTGGCGAGCTGCTCAAGCTGCGCGACGCCGGCTGCGCCGTGCTGGTGGTGAGCGAAGAGCTCGAAGAGCTGTTCGAGATCAGCGACCGGCTGCTGGTCATCGCGCAAGGCCGCATGTCGCCCAGCATCGCCACCCGCGAGGCCACCATCCCGCAGATCGGCGAGTGGATGTCGGGCCTGTGGGACAAGAAGAAGGCACACGAGGTGACCCATGCTCAAGCTTGAAGCCCGGCCCGAGCCCAGCCGGGTGATGTCGGTGGCCTCGCCGTTGCTGGCGCTGGCCGTCACGGTGGTGGTCGGTGTGATCCTCTTCATGGTGCTCGGCAAAGACCCACTGCGCGGCCTGCAGGCCTTCTTCGTCGAGCCGGTGAAGAGCTGGTATGCGCTGACCGAGTTGGCGATGAAGGCCACGCCGCTGTTGCTGATCGCGCTCGGCCTGGCGGTGTGCTTCCGCTCCAACGTGTGGAACATCGGTGCCGAAGGGCAGTTCATCCTGGGCGCCATCGCGGCCAGCGGCGTGGCGATGATGGCCGACAAGGATTCGAGCCGCTGGATCGTGCTCGCCATCCTGATCGCCGGGGTGCTGGGCGGCATGCTGTGGGCCGCCATCGTGGCGCTGCTGCGCGACAAGGCCAACGCGAGCGAGATTCTGGTCAGCCTGATGCTGGTCTACGTGGCCGAGATGGTGCTGAGCTATCTGGTCTACGGCCCCTGGAAAGACCCGGCCGGCTACAACTTCCCGCAGACCATCAACTTCCTCGCCATCACGCAGGTGCCGAAACTCTTCACCGGCTTTCGCGTGAACATCGGCCTGCTGATCGCGCTGGCCTCGGTGGCGCTGTTCTGGCTGTTCCTCTTCCGCAGCTACTCGGGCTACCAGCTGCAGGTCGGCGGCCTGGCGCCGGCGGCGGCGCGCTACGCCGGCTTCTCGTCGCGCAAGGCGCTGTGGACGGCGCTGCTGCTGTCGGGCGGCATGGCTGGTCTGGCCGGTGCATTGGAGGCCGCCGGCCCGCTGGGCCAGCTGACGCCGCACGTGCCGGCCGGTTATGGCTTCGCCGCCATCATCGTGGCCTATGTGGGGCGGCTGCACCCGGTGGGCATCGTGTTCTCGGCGATCCTGATGAGCATGTTCTACATCGGCGGCGAGCTGGCGCAGTCGCGCCTGGGCTTGCCCAAATCATTGACCGGGGTGTTCCAGGGGCTGCTGCTGTTTTCGCTGCTGGCCTGCGACACGCTGATCCACTACCGCGTGCGCTGGAAGGCTTCGCGCATCTCCGTTCGGGCTGAGCCTGTCGAAGCCGGCGCCGCGCACAGTGGCCCTTCGACAGGCTCAGGGCGAACGGGAACCCACCAACGCCCTGCAGGAGAAGCCTGATGGACGCCTTTGCCCTGCTGCTCGCCGCCACGCTGAACGCCGGCACGGTGCTCGCGTTCGCCGCGCTGGGCCTGTTGATCAACGAACGCGCCGGCATCGTCAACCTCGGTGCCGAGGGCATGATGCTGGTGGCTGCCATCGCCGGCTTTGCGGTGGCGGTGCACACCGGCAACGAATGGGCGGGCCTCGGGGCCGGCGCCGTGGCTGGCGCGCTGCTCGCCGCAGCGTTTGGCCTGCTCGTGATCTGGCTCAACACCAACCAGTACGCCACCGGCCTGGCCTTGAGCCTCTTCGGCGCGGGCTTCTCGGCCTTCGTGGGCATCAAGTACACGCAAGAGAAGCTGCCCGAGCGGCTGCAGTTCCAGATCCCCGGCCTGGCCGACATCCCTTTCATCGGGCCGGCCTTCTTTCGTCAGCATGTCATGGTCTACATCGCCATCGTGCTCACCATCGCCCTGGCCTGGTTCCTTTACCGCTCACGCGCCGGGCTGGTGCTGCGCGCGGTGGGCGAGTCACCCGAAGCGGCGCACGCGCTGGGCTACCCGGTGCGGCGCATCCGCCTGGCGGCGGTGATGGTGGGCGGCGCGCTGTGCGGGTTGTCGGGTGCCTACATCTCGGTGGTCTACACGCCGCTGTGGGTGGAGGGCATGGTGGCCGGCAAGGGCTGGATCGCGCTCGCCCTCACCACCTTCGCCACCTGGCGGCCGGCACGCGTATTGCTCGGTGCTTATCTGTTCGGCGGTGTGACGATGTTGCAGTTTCACTTGCAGGGCGAAGGGGTGCAGGTGTCCAGCCAGTTGCTGACCATGCTGCCCTACCTCGCCACCATCGTCGTGCTGGTCTTGATCTCTCGCAACGCCACCTGGATCCGCGTGAACATGCCGGCCTCGCTGGGCAAGCCGTTCTTTCCTGGGAGCTGATAATCGAAGGCGCGTCTCAAAAGGGCGGCCGATTTCTGTGTGATGACCTTTCATCTGGAGAAGACATGACCCAATTTTCAAAACGTGCCCTGCTGAAGATCGCAGGGTGGAGCACCGTTGCGGCCACCGCCGCACTGGTGGGCTGCGGCAAGAAGGAAGAGGCCGCCCCACCGGCAGCCTCTGCCCCGGTCGCGGCATCGGCGCCCGCCAAGCCCGCGCCGCTGAAGATCGCGTTTGCCTACGTCGGCCCGGTGGGCGACGGCGGCTGGACCTTCGCGCACGACAACGCCCGCAAGGCCGTCGAGAAGGAATTCGGCGACAAGGTCGTCACGAGCTTCGTTGAAAACGTGCCCGAGGCGGCCGACGCCGAGCGCGTGTTCCGCGACATGATCAGCCAGGGCAACAAGCTGATCTTCGGCACCACCTTCGGCTACATGGAGTCGATGCTCAAGGTCGCCCCCGAAGCCAAGGACGTGAAGTTCGAGCACGCCACCGGCTACAAGACGGCCGAGAACATGCGCACCTACGACAGCCGCACCTACGAAGGTGCCTACATGGCCGGCGTGATCGCCGGTGCCATGACCAAGAGCAACACGCTCGGCATCGTCGGCTCGGTGCCCATTCCCGAAGTGGTTCGCAACATCAACAGCTTCACGCTGGGTGCGCAGTCGGTCAACCCGAAGGTCAAGACCAAGGTGGTGTGGGTCAACAAGTGGTTCGATCCCCCGAAGGAAACCGAAGCCGCGCAATCGTTGATCAATGGCGGCGCCGACGTGCTGTTCCAGAACACCGACTCCTCGGCCGTGCTCAAGACCGCTGCCAAGGCCGGCAAGATGGCCTTCGGCTGGGACAGCGACATGTCGGCCTATGCGCCTGAGGCCCACCTGGCGTCGGCCATCATCAACTGGGCGCCGTACTACATCAAGGCCACCGGTGATGCACTCAATGGCACCTGGTCCACCGGCAGCGTGTGGTGGGGCGTGAAAGAAGGCGCCATCGACATCGTGTCGATCTCCGACAAGGTGCCGGCCGAGATCAAGACCAAGGTCGAGACCATCAAGGCGGGCCTGAAGGACGGCAGCTACGTCATCTGGAAGGGCCCGATCGTCGGCCAGGACGGCAAGGAAGTGGTCAAGAAGGGCGAAACCGCGGACGACAAGTTCCTCGGTGGCGTCAACTTCTACGTGAAGGGTGTCGAAGGCAAGGTGCCGGGCGCGAAGTAAACCTCGCGGCGGCAACACGACTCGGAGGCCGCCGCGTGCGGCCTCCGTTTTTCTTGAGCGACCCATGACTGAAACCACCCTGTGGCACCCCGTGGCCGAGAGCACATCGCTCGCCGATGCGCCATTTCCCGTGCGCCTGCTCGGGCACGACGTCGTGCTGTGGCGAGACAACTTCGGCCAGGCCCACGCATGGGCCGACCGCTGCCCGCACCGCGGCACCCGGCTGTCGCTCGGCCGGGTGCTGCACACCGACGACGGCTCGCGCATCGAGTGCCCGTACCACGGCTGGCAGTTCGCGGCAGAAGGTGCCTGCCAGCTCATCCCCGCCCTGCCCGACTTCAAGCCACCCGCCTCGCACACCGCCTGCACCCACGAGGCGCACGAAGCGCACGGCCTGGTCTGGGTGCGGCTGCAAGCCAGCCGCCACCTGCCGCCCACGTTTGATGCCGAACACGACACCCGCCTGCGCAAGCTGCTGTGCGGGCCGTATGAGGTGCAGACGAGCGCGCCGCGCATCGTCGAGAACTTTCTCGACCTCGCCCACTTCGGCTTCGTGCACGAAGGGCTGCTCGGCGACCGTGCCCACACGCAGTTGGCCGCCTACCGCATCGACCCCACCGCGCACGGCTTCATCGCTCAAGACTGCCAGGCCTGGCAGCCACAAAGCAACCGCCTGTCGGCCGAAGGCAGCCTGGTCGACTACCGCTATGAACTCACCGGCCCCTATACCGCGCAGCTGACCAAGCTGCCGCAGGCGCAAGACGGGTATCAAGACGTGATCGGCCTCTTTGTCTGCCCGATCGACCCGGAGCACAGCCGCGTGTGGTTTCGGCTGGCCCTCACCGATTTCGATTCGAGCGACGACGAGCTGCGCGCCTTTCAAGACACGATCTTCATGCAGGATCAACCGGTGCTCGAATCCCAAAGCCCGAAGCTCCTGCCGCTCAGTGGCGGCGAAGTGCACAGCGCCGCCGATCGAAGCTCTGCCGCCTACCGTCGCTTCTTGAATGAACGCGGCATCACCTTTGGAGTGTGCTGATGACCACCGCCCCCGACTCCGTGAACGCCATCCCTCGCGAGCGGCTGCCCGCCCTGCTGCGCGCCATGCCCAAGGCCGAGCTGCACATCCACATCGAAGGCTCGCTGGAGCCCGAGCTGATCTTCGCGCTGGCGCAGCGCAACGGTGTCGCCCTCCCCTACGCGAGCGTCGAGGCCCTGCGCGCGGCCTATGCCTTCACCGACCTGCAGAGCTTTCTCGACATCTACTACGCCGGTGCCAGCGTGCTGCTGAAAGAAGAAGACTTCTTCGACATGGCGATGGCCTACTTCCGCCGCGCCGCGGCCGACCACGTGGTGCACGCCGAGCTCTTCTTCGACCCGCAGACCCACACCGAGCGTGGCGTGAGCTTCGAGACCGTCATCAACGGCCTCACGCGTGCCAGCGAAACGGCGAAGCGCGAGCTCGGTGTGAGCTCCTTGCTCATCATGTGTTTCTTGCGCCACCTGAGCGAAGAAGCCGCCTTTGCCACGCTCGAAGAATCGCTGCCCTACCGCCACCTGTTCGTCGGCGTGGGCCTGGACAGCGGCGAGCGCGGCAACCCGCCAGACAAGTTCGAGCGTGTGTTCGAGCGCTCGCGCGCGCTCGGCCTGCACGTGGTGGCCCATGCCGGCGAAGAAGGCCCACCCGACTACATCTGGGACGCGGTCGAGCTGCTCAAGGTCGAGCGCATCGACCACGGTGTGCGCTGCCTCGAAGACCCGCGCCTGGTGCTGCGCCTGGCCGCAGCGCGCATGCCGCTCACGGTGTGCCCGCTGTCCAACGTGAAGCTGTGCGTCTTCAAGACCCTGGCCGAGCACAACCTCGCCACCTTGATGGAAGCCGGCCTGTGCGTGACCATCAACTCCGACGACCCGGCCTACTTTGGCGGCTACATCAACCAGAACTTCGTCGAGACCTTCGAAGCGCTGCCGCAGCTGACCGCGCGCCATGCCTACCAGCTGGCGCTCAACAGCTTTGATGCGAGCTTTGCGCCCGCCAGCGACAAGCAGCGCTGGTCGAAACAGCTCGACGCGGTCTTTGCGGCCGGCTGACCCAGCGAGCCAGTTTCGCGATCGACCGACCTGCCTTGTGGGTGTTGTCCTACAGGGCCTGGGCGGGGGCCAAGGTATGCTCAAACTCCACCTGTTCAGCTTTTATTCAGGCATTTCCCCCGGGTTCAGACACTCCATGTTCGACAACATCCGCGCAGACCTGCGCTCTTACAAAGGCAAATGGTGGGAGCAAGGCTTCTGGGTCATGCTCGTCTATCGCTTCGGGCGTTGGCGCTACAGCGTGCGCCCCGCCCTCTTGCGCAAGGCGTTCTCGCTGCTTTACCGGATCGCCCACAAGCTGATCCAGATCGTCACGGGCGTTGATTTGCCCTGCGAGGCCGAGGTCGGCCGCAATTTCATCATCGACCACTTCGGCGGAATCATCGTGAGCGGCTACGCGAAGTTTGGCGACAACTGCCGCATCCGCAATGGTGTGTCGGTGGGGCTGCGGCGCGTCGAGTCGCCCTGTGCGCCGGTGATCGGCCACAACGTGGACATCGGCACCGGCGCCAAGCTGCTCGGCGCCATCACCATCGGCGACAACGTGCTGATCGGCGCCAATGCGGTGGTGATCACCGACGTGCCGTCGAACAGCATTGCGATGGGCGTCCCGGCGATCATCAAGCCGCGCTCCCCGCGTGCCAAGGAAGATCAGTTCGGCAACGGCTTCGAGCACGCGCCCCAGCAAGAGGCCATGAACGACCCCGCCATCACCCGCAACGGCCTGCAAAGCCGGTACTGACAGCCAGCGCCCCCACTGGGCGCCGTAGGGCCTGCCGACACCACGCGGCCCTGGTCAAGCGACAATCCCCCCACCAGCCGCCTGCGTGCCCCCGCAGGCGCTTTGCCTTCTTCTCAACCCGGGGCCATGTAGAGGAACACCATGTTCAAAAACCTCGCCCGCGGCCTGTTGGCCGCGATGCTCGCGGCTGCGGCCGCTTCTTCCCACGCACAGACACCCCCTGCCAAGCCACCGCTCAAGGTCGGCTTCGTGTTCGTGAGCCCCATCGGCGAAGCGGGTTGGACGTATCAACACAACCAGGGCCGCCTGGCGATGGAAAAAGCGCTCGGCGCCCGCGTGCAAACCACCGCCATCGAAGCCGTGGCCGAAGGCGCCGACTCCGAGCGCGTGATGCGCGACCTGGCGGCCCAAGGCCACACGCTGATCTTTGCCACCAGCTTCGGCTACCTCGACCCGGCACTGCGCGTCGCGGCCGAATTCCCGCACGTCAACTTCGAACACGCCGGTGGCTACAAGACGGCGAAGAACCTCAACACCTACAACGCGCGCTATTACGAAGCACGCTATCTCGCCGGCCTGCTGGCGGGCAAGAGCAGCAAGACCGGCGTGGCCGGTTATGTGGCGGGCTTCCCGGTGCCCGAGGTGATCCAGGGCATCAACGCTTTTGCGCTCGGCATGCGCGCGGCCAACCCGCAGGCGCAGGTGAAGGTGCTGTGGCTCAACACCTGGTTCGACCCGGCCCGCGAGCGCGACGCCGCGCTGACGCTCATCAACCAGGGCGCCGACGTGCTGACCAACCACAGCGGCTCGCCCGCCGTGCCGCAAACCGCGCAGGCTCACTTCAAGAGCAAGGGCGTGCGCGTGATCGCCTACCAGAGCGACATGAGCCGCTTCGCGCCCGATGCACAACTCACCGCCATCACCCACCAGTGGGGTGCGTACTACACCCGCGTGGCCGAGTCGGTGCTCAAGGGCACCTGGCGAGCCTTGCCGGTTTGGGGTGGCATGAAAGACGGCTTCATCGCGCTCGCGCCCTTCTCGAGCTCGGTGCCAGCCGACGTGGCCTCGCTCGTGAAGAAGCGCGAGGCCGACATCGTGGCCGGCCGCTTCCACCCCTTCTCGGGCCGGCTGGTCGACAACGGCGGTGAGGTTCGCCAAGCCACCGGCGTGATGGACGACACCACGCTCGCTGGCATGAACTGGTTCGTGCAAGGGGTGGTGGGCAGCCTGCCCAAGCCCTGAAGCGCGGGGGATCAAGTCCGCCTGCAAAGTGCCGAAAACGATTCAAGCGGGCCACCCCGGCCTTGAATCGCGCGAGCCCGAGCGGCTCGCGTCAGACTGATGAGCACACGCAGCGAGCCCCCCATGATCCCCATCCAGAAGGCGCTGGCCTCCGATTTCGTCCCGATGGACGACGCCAAGGCGTGCGGCGACTGCAGCACCAGCGAGCGCCTGGGCTTCCAGTTCAGTTTTGCCTACCAGCCCATTGTCGACATCGAGGCGCGGCAGATCTTTGCGCATGAAGCCCTGGTGCGAGGCCCGGCCGGGGAAGGCGCGCTCAGCGTGCTGTCGCAGGTCAACGAGGCCAACCGCTATCGCTTCGACCAGGCCTGCCGCACCAAGGCCATCAAAACCGCTGCGCTGCTCAACATGCAGAGCCATCTGTCGATCAACTTCATGCCCAACGCGATCTACCGGCCCGAGCTGTGCATTCGCGCCACGCTGCAGGCGGCACGGCAGCACAACTTTCCGCTGGAGCGCATCATTTTCGAGACCGTGGAAGGCGAGCGTGTCAACGACGGCAAGTGGTTGGCCGAGATCTTGCGCGAGTACAAGCGCATCGGGTTCCTGACCGCCATCGACGACTTCGGCGCCGGCTATGCAGGCCTCAACCTGCTGGCCGACTTTCAGCCCGACATCATCAAGCTCGACATGGAGCTGGTGCGCCGCATCGACCAGCTGCCCGCGCGGCAGGCCATCGTGCGCGGCGTGTCGCGCATCTGTGAAGAGCTCGGCATCAGGGTGCTCGCCGAAGGTGTCGAAACCGTCGACGAGTGCCTGTGCCTGCAAGACATGGGCGTGAGGCTCATGCAGGGCTATCTGTTCGCCAAGCCGCTGTTCGAAACCTGCGGCCAGAAAGACAGCATTCACTGGCCCCCCGCTCTCAGAGCTTGAACACCCCCACCACCTCGGCCATGCGCGCGGCCTGGTGACGCAGGCTCTCCGCAGCGGCGGCGCTCTGCTCCACCAAGGCAGCGTTCTGCTGGGTGACCTGATCGAGCTGGCTGACCGCATCACCCACCTGGCTGATGCCGCTGGTCTGCTCGGCGGTGGCGCGCGAGATCTCTTCGATGAACTGGCTCACGTGCTTGATCTGCGCCACGATGGCACCCATCGACTGACCGGCATCGTTGACCTGGCGTGATCCGGCTTCGACCTTGTCGACGCTGTCGCCGATCAGGGCCTTGATCTCGCGAGCGGCGTTGCCCGAGCGTTGCGCCAGCGCTCGCACCTCGCTGGCCACCACGGCGAAGCCTCGCCCCTGCTCGCCGGCGCGAGCCGCCTCCACGGCCGCGTTGAGCGCCAGGATGTTGGTCTGGAACGCGATGCCGTCGATCACACCGATGATGTCGGCGATCTTCTTCGACGAGGCGGCGATGTCTTGCATCGTCTCGACCACCTGATCCACGGCCAAGCCACCCTGCGTGGCTGCGGCCGAGGCCTGGCTGGCGAGTTGGTTGGCCTGCTTGGCGGTCTCGGCGTTGTTCTTGACGGTGCTGGTGAGTTGCTCCATCGATGCCGCGGTCTGTTGCAGATTGCTGGCCTGCTCTTCGGTGCGCTGGCTCAGGTCGGCATTGCCGGTGGCAATTTCGGCGGAGCCGGTGGCGATCGAATCCGAGGCGCTGCGCACCTGGCCCACGATCATGGCGAGGCTTGCCTGCATGGCGGCCAAAGAGGCCAGCACGCTGCCGCCCGGGGCGCGCTCTGCGTCGGCGATGGGGCTCAGGTCGCCGCTGGCCACCCGCTGCGCCGCCAGGCCGAGCTCGGCAGGCTCCGCGCCCAGCGCGCGGGTCAGGCTGCGGGTGATCAACACGCCCGCGACAGCGGCCGCCACAAAGGCCAGCAGGCAACCCGCGGTGAGCAGGTTTCTTTGCGCTGAATACTGCGCCGCAGCCTGCTGGGTCAGTTGCCGGGCTTGGGCCTCGGTGTAGCCGGCGAAGTCGTCCGTCGCCTTGAGCAGCGAAGCCAGCAGGGGGCGGCACTCGTCGTTCATCCGGGCAATGGCTTCGGCGTTTTTCTGGTTGAGTGCGAGGTCGACGATGGCCAGGGCCACCGGGCCGTAAGCCTGCTCGACGCGGGCGATCTCGGCGATCAGCCGGGTGGCCTCGGCCGAAGCGTTACCGTTGCCCGACGCAAGCTTCTGCAACTCGGCCAGGTGGCGCTGCACATCGGCATGCGCCTGCGCGACCAGGGCCTTTTCTTCGGCCAGATCGGCAGGCTTGCTCACCAGCACCAGGTTGCGCGCGGCAATGGCGCGGCGATCGACCGCGCTGCGCACCCGCTCGGCCAGGTTGGCGCGCGCATCGATGCCGTCGACATAGTTCACAAAACGATCGTTGGAGTCGCCGAGTGATTTCAGCGACAACCCGGAAATCAGCAGCACAAAGGCAGCGAGGCCGCCGAACGCCAGGCCGAGCTTGGCGCGCACGGTCAGGTGGTTGAAGTTCATGGATCAATCTCTCTTGAGCTGGGGATGGGTGCACGATATCGGATAAGAAGTGACTCCGATAGTCGTCAGAACTGACAACATGTGATGCACGACACGCGGGCGACATAAATCGCCATTGAGTCTATGAATCAACTGGATAGCCAATCACAACTGACGTATCCTGCGGTCTCCCACCCTGCTCTTCCAATGAAGCCTTTGAAGCCCTCAGCCCGCCCGCTTCGCGCCTCCCTGGCCTGGATCGGTCACACGCGCAGCGCACCGCGCTTGTTGGCAGATGTGGTGACGAGCTTCGAAGACAGCGACGACTTCCTGCTGGCGCCAAACGCCTTCGACTTCGATTTCTATGTGGTCCAGTTGGCGCAGCGGGGCGTGCGTGGCATCGATCTCGTGCGCCTCATTCGCCGCCGCAGCCCGGCCGGCATCGTGGCCCTGGGCGACGCGGCGCAAAACGATTTCGTGGCGGCACTCGACTCGGGGGCCGACATGGTGCTGCCCCCCGATGCACCCACCGACCACCTGGTGGCGGCCATCGCCGCGGTGCGGCGCAGGCTGCACACACCCTCGACAGGCACGCCACGGCCCTGGACGTTGCTGGAGGCACACGCTGCACTGCAAGCCCCCGATGGCACGCAGATCCCGCTCAGCGAGAGCGACCTGGCCATCATGGGTTGTTTTGCCGACGCCGAGGGCGGCAAGGTCGAGCGCCGCGTGCTGATGGAGCGCCTGTGGGGCACCGACACAGAACACGGCTCGACGGAAAACGCCCTGCACGCCACCGTGTACCGGCTGCGCAAGCGCATCGAACAGGCCGGCCAGGCGCTGGTGCCGGTGCACGCCGTGGCGAGGGTGGGCTACGAGTTTCGCGCGCCGCTGGTGCGCGCTTAGCCTCTCGCTAGGCGCTGGCGGGCGTCTTGAACATCAACCCCAGCAAGCGCTCGGCACGCTCGGTGGGCACCCCGGGCAGGGTCAGCAGTTGCTCGATCAGATCGTCGGCGCCGGGTGCCTCGGCGAAAGCCATGCTCCAGCCTTCAAAACGGCGCTGTGCAAGGTCGCCTTCGATGAGGCGCTTCAGGCCTTCGTGCCGGCGGTCGGCGGTGATGACAGCCATGGTCTCGGCCAGCGCCGGGGCCGTGCCCTCCAACACCTGAGCGAAGTGCCCGCCGGTGAACAACAGCGAGCCCGTCACGCCACGCTGGAGGTTCTGGCGACGCGCGCCTTGAAGGATGTTCTCCACCTGCGCTGGCGTGGCAAGCGAGCGACTGACGTAGAAGACTTGCGCGAGGCGGGGTGGGTCGAATGTGTTCATCGTCAGGCACAGGCCATAGGTGCCTGTGCAGCGATGCGAGCGTAACGGGCCCTGCACCGCGCCGAGACGCCAAACAACACCGTCCGGCCCCGCCTTTTCTGTCGATGGTGGGGGCACCTGCCGGCGCCGCAGCCCGTCTCAACCCGCCGCAGAAAAGCCCTGAGACACTGGCGGGATGGCGCCACACCATCTCACCCCCCGCATCGCCCTCTTCCTGACGCTGCCGCCGCTGCTGTGGGCCGGCAACGCGGTGGTCGGGCGGCTGCTGGTCGGCTCGGTGCCGCCGCTGGCGCTGAGCGGGCTGCGCTGGGCACTGGCGCTGTTGATCCTGCTGCCGCTGGGGTATCGGGTGTTCCGCGACCCGCAGGCCATCCGCGCGCGCTGGCCCTACCTCGCGCTGCTCGGCTTCCTGGGCGTGGGTTGCTACAACGCGATGCAGTACTTTGCGCTGCAGACCTCGACCCCGATCAACGTGACACTGATCGCGTCGAGCATGCCGCTGTGGATGCTGGCGGTGGGCGCACTCTTCTATGGCGAGCACCCCACACGCCGCCAGTTGCTGGGCGCGTTCTTGTCGCTGGCCGGTGTGGCGCTGGTGCTGTCGCGCGGCCAGGTCGAGGTGCTGCTCGGGCTTCGGCTGGTGCCGGGTGACCTGTTGATGCTGTTGGCGATCGCGTTGTGGGCCTGGTACAGCTGGTTGCTGGCGCGCCCGCCGGCCCACATGCGCGGTGATGCACGGCCGCCCTGGGGCTGGGCCGAGCTGCTGCTGGTGCAGGTGCTGTTCGGGGCGGTGTGGGCCGGTGCCGCTGCCGGGGTCGAAGCGGTGGTCGCCCCGGCCCCCATCCACTGGTCACCCTGGGTGCTGCTGGCCCTGGCCTACGTGGCCATCGGGCCTTCGGTGCTCGCCTACCGCTTCTGGGGCATGGGGGTGGCCACCGTGGGGCCGGCCATCGCCGCCTTCTTCAACAACCTCACGCCGGTGTTTGCGGCCGTGATGTCGGCCGCCTGGTTGGGCGAGGTGCCACGCTGGTACCACGTGGTGGCGTTCGGGCTCATCGCGGCGGGCATCGTCGTCACCTCGCGGCCGCGCAGCGCCTAGAAGGTGCCGGGGTAGGCGCCGCCATCCATCAGGATGTTCTGGCCGGTGATGTAGCCGGCGTGCACGCTGCACAGGAAGGCGCACATGGCGCCAAACTCTTCGGGGGTGCCAAAGCGCTGGGCCGGGTTCTGCTTGCGGCGCACGTCGGCAATCGCCTCGATGCTCTGGCCACTTTGTTTGGCCGCACCTTGCATGGTCACACGCAGGCGGTCGGTGTCGAAGGGGCCTGGCAGCAGGCCGTTGATGGTCACGTTCTTGACCACCGTCTTGCGTGCCAGGCCGGCCGAAAACCCGGTCAGGCCGGAGCGCGCACCGTTCGACAAGCCGAGGATGTCGATCGGCGCCTTCACTGCGGCCGAGGTGATGTTGACGATGCGCCCGAAGCCTCTTGCCATCATCGGGTCGACCACCGCCTTCATCAGCTCGATGGGGGTCAGCATGTTGGCGTCGAGCGCCTTGATCCAGGCGTCGCGGTCCCAGGCGCGGAAGTCGCCCGGCGGCGGGCCGCCGGCGTTGTTGATGAGGATGTCGACCTGCGGGCAGGCCGCCAGCGCCGCGGCGCGGCCCTCGGGTGTGGTGATGTCGCCTGCGACCGCACGCACCTCACCACCTTTGAGCGCCCGCAACTCGGCAGCCGTGGCTTCCAGCGCCTCGGCACCACGCGCGGTGATCACCACGTTGACGCCCTCTTTCACCAGCGCCTGCGCGCAACCCTTGCCGAGGCCCTTGCTGGCGGCACACACCAGCGCCCACTTGCCTTGAATACCCATGTCCATGATTCATCTCCATTTCGCGAGAAGCCAAATACCGGCCAGCACGAGCACCGTGCCCGCCGCAATCCATGCCGTGAACGGCTCACCGAGGATCACCACGCCCATCAGGATGGTCGACAGCGGCCCGAACATGCCGACCTGCGTGGTCATCGGTGCGCCAATGCGCTCGATCGCCATCATCACCAGCAGCACCGGGCAGAAGGTGCACAGCGTGGCGTTGAGCACCGACAGCCAGATCACCTCGGGCGCCACCGCCATCGCCGACACCGGGCGCAGCACGAAGAACTGCGCAATGCACAGCACACACGCAATCGAGGTCGCGATGCCGGTGAGGCGCAGCGCCCCCAGGCGCTTGACCTCTTCACCGCTGTAAACGAGGTAGAGCGCGTAGCTCACCATGCTGGCGAACACCAGCGCCGCACCCAGCGCCACATCGCTGCCCAGCAGCGTGACCTCGTGGCCGAAGACCAGCAACACGCCGCAGTAGCTCACCGCCAGCGAGATGAGCTGCCGACGCGTGACTTTCTGCTTGAACAACACCACGCCAAGCGCCAGCACCAGTGTGGGGTTGAGGTACAGGATCAGTCGCTCCAGCCCGGCGGTGATGTACTGCAGCCCCGCAAAATCAAGAAAGCTCGCCAGGTAGTAGCCGCTGAAACCCAGGCCGCTCACCACCAGCCAGTCGCGCCGCGTGAGCGCGGGCTTGCCACGCCCCGACCACCACGACAGCAGCAGGAACATCGGCAGTGCAAACAGCATGCGGTACATGATCAGCGTGACCGCATCCACGCCATAGCGGTAGGCCAGCTTGACGATGATGGCCTTGCCCGAGAAGGCCACCGCTCCGAGGATGGCCATGACGAAGCCAGGCCAGAGCGCGCGCTGCGCCGCGGCCTGGGCGGCCGCCGCGGGCGAAGACACCATGCTCAGAACGCCACCGCCTGCCCGTCGCGGCGCGGGTCGCTGGCGGCCACGTAGCCTTCGACCGACGGGTCACCCAGGCGCCAGATGAACTGGCCGGCACCGAAGTCCTGGTACGAGTCCTGGATCACATCCATCACGTGGCCACGCTTGGCGAGGCCTTGCACCGTGGCCGGGTCCATCGCACTTTCGACGTTGATCTCCAGCCCCTGGTTGAAGCGCCAGCGCGGCGCATCGCAGGCGGCTTGCGGATTCTGCTTGTAGTCGAGCATGCGCACGAGCGTCTGCATGTGGCCTTGCGGCTGCATGTTGGCGCCCATCACGCCGTAGCTCATGACGGGCTTTCCATCCTTGGTGAGGAAGGCCGGAATGATGGTGTGGAAGGGGCGCTTGCCGGGCGCCACCAGATTGGGGCTCTTCGCATCGAGGCTGAAGGCGTGGCCGCGGTTCTGCATCGACAGCCCGTAGCCCGGCACCACGATGCCCGAGCCGAAGCCCATGTAGTTGCTCTGGATGAAGCTCACCATCATGCCGCGCTCGTCGGCAGCCGTGAGGTAGATGGTGCCGCCCTTCACCGGGTTGCCGGCGCCGAAGTCTTGCGCACGCTTCATGTCGATCAGCTTGGCGCGCGAGGCGAGGTAGGCGTCGTCGAGCAATTGATCGGCCGTGACTTCCATGCTCGACGGCTCGGCCACGTAGCGGTAGATGTCGGCGAAGGCGAGTTTCATCGCCTCGATCTGCAAGTGCTGCGAGTCGACGCCGTCGACCTTCATCGACGCGAGGTCGAAGTTCGACAAGATGCCCAGCGCCATCAGCGCCGAGATGCCCTGCCCGTTGGGCGGGATCTCGTGCAAGGTGTAGCCGCGGTAGTCCTTGCCCAGCGGGGTGACCCACTCGGGCTGGTAGCCAGCGAAATCTTCGACCGTGATGGCGCCGCCATGGCTGCGGGCGTGCTTCGCGGCGGCTTCGGCAATCTCGCCGCCGTAGTAGGCCGCGCCCTTGCTCTGCGCGATGAGCCTGAGCGACTTCGCCGCCTCGGTGAAACGAAACAACTCGCCCACGTTGGGCGCACGGCCACGCGGCATGAAGGCCTCGGCGAACCCAGGTTGATCGAGCAGCACCGGCACGGCTGCGGCCCACTTCTGCTGCACCACCACCGGCATGGCGTAGCCACGCTCGGCGATCTCGATGGCGGGCTCCAGCAGGTCGGCAAACGGCAGCTTGCCGAAGCGCTCGCTCAAGGCGACCCAGCTGGCCACGGCGCCAGGCACGGTGGCACTGTCCCAGCCGCGCACCGGCGGGGTCTTGGCGTCAGCGCCGTACTTCTTCTTGAAGTACTCGGGCGTCCAGGCTTTCGGCGCACGGCCCGAGGCGTTGAGGCCGTGCAACTTCTGGCCGTCCCACAAGATACAGAAGGAATCGGACCCCAGGCCGTTGCTCACCGGCTCGAGGATGGTCATGGCGGCGGCGGCGGCAATGGCCGCGTCGACCGCATTGCCGCCCTTGAGCATCATGCGCAGGCCAGCCTGTGCGGCCAGCGGGTGCGAGGTCGAGACGACATTGCGCCCGAAGATGGGCAGGCGCTGGGTGGGGTAGCCGGCAGTCCAGTCGAAAAGAGTATTCATGCAAGGCTCCTGTTCATCAAACGATGGTAGCGAAGCCGTGCAAGTTTGGCGCCGCATGGAAATCAGCGAGCGCAGCGAAGCGTCAGAGAGTCACGCCCGCGGAACCGGCTTTGCCGGGCCGCCAGGCGGCGCCCCCTGGGGGCAGGAGCGCACAGCGACTGGGGGGCTCAATCCTCCACGAAGGCGATCTCGCGCTTCTTCTTGACCGAAGGCAGCATCACGATCACCACCATCAGCGCGGCGGCAATCAACAAGCCGGCCGACAGCGGGCGGACCATGAAGGTGCTCCAGTCGCCGCGCGACAAGAGCAGCGCACGGCGCAGGTTTTCTTCCATCATCGGCCCGAGGATGAAGCCCAGCAGCAGCGGCGCGCCCTCGCAACCCAGCTTGTAGAAGAGGTAGCCCACCACCGCGAAGATGGCCGTCATGTAGACGTCGAAGTTGTTGTTGTTCAGCGTGTAGACGCCAATGCAGCAAAAGAGCGTGATGGCCGGGAACAGGAAGCGATACGGCACGGTCAGCAGCTTGATCCAGATGCCGATGAGCGGCAGGTTCAGGATGACGAGCATCAGGTTGCCCACCCACATCGAGGCGATCAGGCCCCAGAAGAGCTGCGGGTTGCTGGTCATGACCTGCGGGCCGGGCTGGATGCCCTTGATCGTCATGGCGCCCACCATCAGCGCCATCACGGCATTGGGCGGGATGCCCAGCGTGAGCATCGGGATGAACGAGGTCTGCGCACCGGCGTTGTTGGCCGCCTCGGGGCCGGCCACGCCGCGGATGTCACCCTTGCCAAAGCGGCCATTCGCACCAGCGAGCTTCTTCTCCAGCGTGTAGGCCGCGAACGACGACAACAACGCGCCACCGCCCGGCAACACCCCCAGCAGCGAACCCAGCGCCGTGCCGCGGATGACCGAGGGCCAGGCCTGCTGGAAGTCTTGCTTGGTCGGCCACAGGCCCTTCACCTCTTTGGTGAACACCTCACGGTGCTCGGCCGGCTGCCCGAGGTTGGCGATGATTTCGCCGAAACCGAACACGCCCATCGCGATCACCACAAAACCGATGCCGTCGGTGAGCTCCGGGATGTCGAAGCTGTAGCGCGCCGTGCCCGAGATCACGTCGGTGTTGATCTGCGCGAGCGTGAGGCCCAGGATGATCATCGAGATGGCCTTGAGCAGCGAGCCCGAGGCCAGCACCACCGCGCCGATCAAGCCCAGCACCATCAGCGAGAAATACTCTTGCGGGCCGAACTTGAAGGCCAGCTCGGTGAGCGGCGGTGCGAAGGCGGCAATGATGATGGTGCCCACGCAGCCTGCGAAGAACGAGCCCAGCCCGGCGGCAGCGAGCGCCGCACCCGCGCGGCCCTGGCGCGCCATCTGGTAGCCGTCGATGGCGGTCACGACCGACGACGATTCACCCGGCACGTTGATCAGGATGGCGGTGGTCGAGCCACCGTACTGTGCGCCGTAGTAGATGCCGGCCAGCATGATGAGCGCCGGCGTCGCGTCGAGCCCGTAGATCGAGGGCAACAACATCGCGATGGTGGCCACCGGGCCGAGGCCCGGCAACACGCCGATCAGCGTGCCCAGCACGCAGCCGGCGAATGCGTACAAGAGGTTCTGGACGGTGAACGCAACACCAAAACCCAACGCGAGATTACTGAGCAGATCCATGGTTCAACCTTGTGTTCTGTCGGAGGGCCGGGTCACTTCACCAGGAAGGACGGCCACAGCGGGATGGTGAGACTCAGGCCCGCCACAAAGATCAGCCAAGAAAACGCGGTGAGCGCGATGGCGGCGATGATCACGCCGCGCCACTTGAACTCGTCACCCGCGAAGCTCACGATGATGATGAGCACCGGCACCGTGATGAACAGACCCAGGCGCGGCAACATGGCACCAAAGATCGCGATGGCCGCGACGATCACGAGCAAGGGCCGCCAGGCGATGTTGCCGATGGGGTCGCCACCGTCGGTCTCGATGGTGAGCGACTTGAAGAGAACCACGGCACCCAGGATCGCCAGGATCACGCTCAGGATCAACGGGAAGTAGCCCGGACCAGGACGCGCACCCGTGCCCATGCTGTAGTTGGTGGCGCCCACCGCGAACACGATGCCGACCACCAAGAACATGATGCCGGACCAGAAATCTTTTTCGCTCTTGATCTTCAAGGCGTTGCTCCTCACGTGCGCTCTGACAGCGGTTCATTGCAGCGTTAGATTCTAGGCAGCAACACCCTGCGCACCGCGTGTGGTTTACACGTAGCGTTCCGCTGTGCGAGCAACGTTCAGGTGAGATTCACATGCCCGCTCACACGTCCCAGGCGGGTGTGGAGCGCAGCACTTCTTCGATGGTGGTCAGGCCCTCGGCCACCTTCATCGCGCCGGCCAGGCGAAGAGGCCGCAGGCCTTCGCTGAGCGACTGCTTGCGCAGCCTGGAGATGTCGGGCGTGGGGTGGATGCACGCCATCGCGCCGTCGGTCACGCTCAGCAGCTCATACAAGCCGGCACGGCCGCGGTAGCCCGTCATGCGGCACTCCAGGCAACCCACGGGCTTGTAAGGCTTGACCTTGCCGTTGATGCGCCAGGGTTTGATGACTTCGTCGATGGTCTCGGCGGTGGTGGTCTCGTCGGGCTGCTTGCAACTCGCGCACAAGGTGCGCACCAGCCGCTGCGCCAGCACGCCGATCACGGTGGCGCCGATGAGATAAGGCGGCACACCCAGGTCTGCCAGACGCGTGATGGCCGAAGCCGAATCGTTGGTGTGCAAGGTACTGAACACCAGGTGGCCGGTGAGCGCGGCCTGGATGGCCATCTCGGCGGTTTCGAGGTCGCGGATTTCGCCCACCATGATGATGTCCGGGTCTTGGCGCATCAGCGCGCGCAGGCCTTCGGCAAAACCGAGGTCGATGGTCGACTGCACCTGCGTCTGGTTGAAGGCCGGCTGGATCATTTCGATCGGGTCTTCGATCGTGCAGACGTTGACCTCGTCGGTGGCCAGGCGGCGCAGCGTGGAGTAGAGCGTGGTCGTCTTGCCCGAGCCGGTGGGCCCGGTCACGAGGATGATGCCGTGCGCCCGCGAGACGAGCGACTCCCAGCGCTGCGCGTCGTGCGTGCCGAAGCCGAGCGCGTCGAGCTGCTTGACGGTGGTGTCGGGGTCGAAGATGCGCATCACCATCTTCTCGCCAAACGCGGTGGGCAGCGTCGACAAGCGCATTTCGACTTCATCACCCGCCGGGTTGCGTGTCTTGATGCGGCCATCGAGCGGGCGGCGCTTTTCGACCACGTCCATGCGGCCGAGCAGTTTCACGCGCGCAATCATCGCGTTCATCACGCCCGGCGGCACCTGGTAGACGGTGTGCATCACGCCGTCGATGCGGAAGCGGATCACGCTGAGGTCGCGCCGCGGCTCCAGGTGGATGTCGCTTGCGCGCTGGTCGAAGGCGTATTGCCACAGCCAGTCGACCACCTGCACGACACCCTGGTCGTTGGCGTCGAGTTGCTTGTTGCTGCGCCCGAGCTCCACCAACTGCTCGAAGCTCGCGGTGGCCGCCATCTCGCCGGTCTTGATGGCGTTGCGCACCGAGCGCTGCAGCGTGTAGAACTCGGTCGTGAAGCGCACCACGTCGAGCGGGTTGCACACCACCAGCTTGAGCGCCTTGCGGGTGTGGGCCTCGATCTCGGGCACCCAGCCCAGGTCGAAGGGTTCGCTGGTGGCCACCGTCACTTCATTGAGGCCGAACTGCAGCGGCAGCGAGCGGCGCCGCTCGGCGTAGGTGATCGACATCACATCGGCCACGCGGCCCACGTCGACCTTGAGCGGGTCGATGCGCAGGTAGGGCATGCCGCAGTGGCCGGCCAGCCATTCGGTGAGCATCTCGATGTCGAGCGGCTTGCCGGTCTTGGCGTTCATCAGCTCGGCATTGGCCAGGCGCACCAGCGGGTGCTGCACGCTCTGCCCGGCGGCGAAGCGGTGCGAGGTCTGCTCGTACATGGCGGCGCTGATGATGCCGTCTTCGAGCAGCCAACGCAGCAGGCGCTTCCATTCGAGCCGGCCCGCCGGGTGGGTGGTGGGCTTGTGGGGCTTGGGCGGGGTGGCTGGGGATGCTGCGGTGCTCATGGTGTGGACTCAGCCGGTAGACGCTAAGGGAGGGCTCGAATCATGCGCAACCACTTGCGCGCGGGCAGGCCGAAGCGAGTTTCAATGTTTTCAGCGCGAGCAGCAAGCAGATCGCGGTCAGGAAAAGTAAGGTTCTTCACCGCGATGACGACGGTGTTGCCCTCCTTGGTGGGCTGCATCGAGAGCACCGCATCGGGCCCGAAGGCCGCGGCGATGCGGCTCGCACTCTTCTCGAAGCTCGCGTCGCGGCCGAACAGGTTGACCGTCATCACGCCACCATCGGCGAGCAGGCGCTGGCAGGCGTCGTAAAAATCCTGGTCGTCGAGCACGGGGCTGGCGGCGTCGTGGTCGTAGAGGTCGACGTTGAGCACGTCGGCAGTTTCGGTGTGTGCAGGGTCGGCCACGTAATCGGCGGCGTCCTGGTTCAGCACCGTCAGGCGCTTGTCGTCGGCCGGCAGGTGAAACCACAAGCGGCAGGCGGTGGTGACGGTCGGGTTGAGCTCGACCGCGGTGGTCTTCATGCGCAGGTTGCGGTGGCAAAAGCGCGTGATGGCCGCCGAGCCCAGGCCCAGCTGCACGGCGTGGCCCTTGGCCAGCTTGCCACCGTCGCGAAACAGCATCCACACCATCATGCGCTGCACGTACTCCAGCTCGATCGTGTGCGGCTTGCGCACACGCATCGCGCCCTGCACCCAGGGCGTGCCCAGGTGCAGGTAGCGCACACCGTCAAACTCGGACAAGGTGGCGGGCGCCATGTCGGCGCTCCTGTCACTTTTTTTCTTCATGCAATCCCAACCGTGGTGAAGGCTTCGCGCCAGGCCGCCAACTTGCGCTCGAAGCTCCAGGAGGCGTTGGCCGGGCTGGTCGAAGGCAGGCGCAGCACCGGCACACCGAGCGTGCGTGTGAAGCGCATGGCGCGGGCCGATTCTCCCCCGTTGTGGGCAATGGCCTGGAGTTGCGGCGCTTGCTGCTTCAAACCGGCGAGGTCGTTGAACTCGGCGTCCTGGATGGCGCTGTCGAGGCTGCCCTCGCGGCGGCAATGGGCGTACACGTCCCAGATGCCCAGGCCGCGTTGTTGCACCTCGCGCAGACGCTCGCCATACGGCTGGGCCCGCAGGTCGACGCTCCAGATCGCCGACAGCAGCGGCCAGAACTGGTTGCGCGGGTGAGCGTAGTACTCGCCCGCCTGCAAGGAGGCCACACTCGGGAAGCTGCCCAGCACGATGAGCCGCGTGCGCGTGTCGATCACCGGGCTCAGACCCTGCAAGAGCGTGTCAGGTGGCATCGTTCGTTCAATCTCCCAGCGCGGCCAGTCTCGGCAAGGCGACTCGCGCATTGGCCGAACACACCTGTGCGGTTTGCTCCAGCGACCAGCCACGCAGCTCGGCCAGCGTGGCGGCAATGCGCGGCAGCTCGGCCGGCTCGTTGCGCGCCACTTCGCCCGCCGCGCGCTGCCCAACGCTGCGGTACAGCCAGTGCGGCGGGATGTCAGGCGCATCGGTCTCGAGCACCAGGGCTTCGGCCGGCAACTCCTGCGCAAGGCGGCGGATCTGCAGCGCGCGATCGAAGGTCATCGCGCCACCAAAACCCAACTTGAAACCCATGGCGACAAAGGTGTCTGCCTGCTGCTGGCTGCCGTTGAATGCGTGGGCGATGCCACTGAGCGAAACGCGCCGCAGCTGCTTGAGCAGGGCATCGGCAGAGCGTCGCACATGCAGGATCACCGGCAAGCCCGCCGCCTGGGCGAGCTTGAGTTGTTCGGCATAAAAATGCTGCGCCTTGGCTTGATCGATTCCGGGCACGAAGTGGTCCAGGCCGATCTCGCCCACCGCCACCAGATGCGGGTCGTCGCGGTGCGCAGCCAGGGCGTCACCCAGCACGGCGAGGTCGCTTTCTGCGGCATCGTTCACGCACAACGGGTGGATGCCCAGCGCATAAGCGAGCCCGTGCTCATGGGCCAGGGCGCGCACGGTATCGAAGTTGCTGCGTGCCACTGCGGGCAGCACCAATTGGGTGACACCGGCGGCACGGGCGCGGCTGAGCACGGCGTTGCGGTCGGCGTCGAACTCGGCCGCGTCGAGGTGGCAATGGGTGTCGATCCAGGGCATGCGCCATCATGCCCTGGTCGTGCACAAAGGCCGCCTCCGTGATACGGTGTGCGTGTCGTCGGCCAGCATTTCCCGGCCGGCGCCTGGTTCCCCGTGAACACCCGTGTGGAGGTGGCAGGCATGAGGAAGGCTCCGCTTTACAGCCGTTCGCCGCGACAGGCTGCAGCGTCCCCGCCTGCTGCCGAAGCCGAGCTGCCGCCGCTCGCCATCACCCCGCCGCCTCGCGGCTCGCGGCGCGAACGCCTGGCCTGGCTGGCCATCGGCCTGTTGATGATGGCGCTGGCCGGCTTGACGGCGCGCAGCTTCATGCCCGCGCAGCAACCCTTGACCCAGCAACACATCGACGCCGCGGTGCGCCGCGCGCTCGAAAAAGACCCCTTGCCCTCGGCCTACGCCAAGGCCTATGGCGCGATCGCCCCGTCGATCGTGCTGGTCGAGGGCGACAGCGAGGTCGAAGACTCCCCCAGCCCACCGCCGGGCAAGGCCAAGAAGAAACCTGGCGCCGATGAAGACTCGCCCATGCGCAACAAACACGCCACCGGCTCCGGCGTGGTGATCGTCGACAACGGCACCATCCTGACCAACCTGCACGTGGTCGCCGGCTCCAAGCGGCTGAAGGTCACCTTCGCCGATGGCAGCGAGTCCGAGGCCGCCATCGTGGGCGTGCAGCCCGAGAACGACCTGGCCGTGCTGCGGGCACGCGTCATCCCCGACGACCTGGTGGCCGCCACCATGCGCTCCACCAGCGACTTGCAGCCGGGCGACGAGGTCATCGCCGTGGGCTACCCGTTCGGCATCGGGCCGTCGGTGTCGGGCGGCGTGGTGTCGGGGTTGAAGCGCGAGTTCCGCTCGCCGCAGGGTCAGCGCAAGCTGACCAACCTGATCCAGTTCGATGCCGCCGCCAACCCCGGCAACTCGGGTGGCCCGCTGGTCACCATGGACGGCAGCGTGGTCGGCGTCGTCACCGCCATCCTCAACCCGTCGGAGCAGCGCACCTTCATCGGCATTGGTTTTGCGGTACCGATCGAAAACGCAGCGGCAGCTGCCGGAATGCCACCGTTCTGATTGAAAGCCAACATGAGCAAACCTGAGCCGAGCCCCACTGCCACCTTGATGGAGCAGATCCTCTACGAGGTGAAACGTGTCGTCGTGGGCCAAGACCGCTTTCTGGAGCGAGTGATGGTGGCCATGCTGGCGCAAGGTCACCTGCTGGTCGAAGGGGTGCCCGGCCTGGCCAAGACCATCACCATCAAGACGCTCGCCACCGCCTTGCGCGGCAGCTTCAAGCGCATCCAGTTCACCCCCGACCTGGTGCCGGCCGACCTGGTGGGCACGCGCATCTACAACCAGAAGACCGGCGAGTTCGCCACCTCGCTCGGGCCGGTGTTTGCCAACCTGCTGCTGGCCGACGAGATCAACCGCGCACCGGCCAAGGTGCAGAGCGCGCT
>NZ_JADMJX010000293.1 GCF_018780185.1 Rhizobacter sp. | reverse complement strand
TATGCGCTCACCCGGCGCAGCCAGCTCGACATGCGCGGCAACCCCAACTCCGCCGGCATCTGGGCGCCGTGCCTCAGCCACCGTGACGGCACGTTCTACCTGGTGTTCACCAATGTGCGCAGCACACTCGGCGCGCACAAGGACACACCCAACTACCTGGTGACCGCACCGCACCCGAGCGGCCCGTGGTCGGAGCCGATCGAGCTGCACAGCCGGGGCTTCGACGCGTCGATGTTCCATGACGACGACGGCCGCAGCTGGCTGCTCAGCATGCAGTGGGACCACCGCCCCGGGCACAACCATTTCAACGGCATCGTGCTGCAGGAGTACGACCACGAACGCCGCTGCTTGACCGGCCCGGTGACCAACATCTTCGCCGGCACCTCGCTCGGCGTGGTGGAGGGCCCGCACCTCTACAAGCGCGACGGCTGGTACGTGCTGCTCACCGCCGAGGGCGGCACCTTCTACGAGCACGCAGTGACCATCGCACGCTCGCGCCAGATCAACGGCCCCTACGAGCTCAGCCCGCACCACCCGATGCTGACGGCACACCACGCCCCACCCGCCGGCCTGCAACGTGCCGGCCACGCCAGCCTGGTCGACACCGGCCAGGGCGAGTGGTACATGGCCCACCTGTGCGGCCGCCCGCTGGAGTGGCTCGACAACCCGCCACCCGAAGCACCCGCGCAGTACGAGGGCCTGCACAGCAACCTCGGCCGCGAGACCGCGTTGCAGCGGATCGAATGGACGCCCGACGGCTGGCCCCGTCTCGCCCATGGCAACAACGCACCGCTGACCCAGGTGCCCGCGCCGCGCCTGCCACCCGCGCCGGTGGAGGCCGAGCCAGCACAAGACAACTTCTCGGCCAGCAGCCTGCCGGGCCACTGGAACACGCTGCGCGAGCCGGCCGACGAATCGTGGCTCACGCTGAAGGCACGCCCCGGCCACCTGCGCCTGGTCGGCCGATGCTCGCTGATGTCGAACTTCGACCAGAGCCTGGTGGCGCGGCGCCAGCAGCACTTCCACTGCGAAGCCGACACCATGCTCGAATTCCAGCCCACGATCTACCAGCAGATGGCGGGGCTGGTGGCCTACTACAACACGCAGAACCATGCCTACCTGCACGTCACCCACGACGAGTCGGTGAACGCGCGGGTGCTGCGCCTGAGTGTCAGCGACGACGGCAAGCTGCGCGAAGCCGCCACGCCGGTGCCCGTTGGCGACGCCCCGCGCGTGTGGCTGAAGCTGCGCTTCGAGGGGCCGCAGTTCCGCTTCTGGTACGCACTCGCCGAAGGTCAGTGGCAGCCGATCGGCGAGGCGCTGCCCTCGTCGATGCTGTCCGACGAATACGCCACCCGCTTCGAAGGTGGCTACCCGCGCAGCTTCGGCTTCACCGGCAACTACATCGGCCTGGCTTGCCAGGACCTGACGGGCTCGCGCCTGCATGCCGACTTTGCGCATTTCGGCTACCGCGAGGGGTGACGCTCACACCGCAGACAATCGGGGCTTCAATACCACTTGAAGCCCATGCCACGATCTTCGCCCCTTGCTTTGCTCGACGTGCAGGGCCTCGCCAAGCAGTACGGCGACGCCACGGTGTTCAGCGGGGTCGACCTGCAGGTGGCGGCGGGCGAGTTCGTCGCCATCCTCGGCGAGTCTGGCGTGGGCAAGTCGACGCTGCTCAACTGCATCGCCGGCCTCGACAGCGTGGCGGGTGGTTCGGTGCACATCCAAGGCACCCGCATCACGGCCTTGAGCGAGACCGAGCAGGCCCTCTTTCGCCGCGCCCACCTGGGCTTCGTGTTCCAGGCCTTCCATGTGCTGCCGCACCTGAGCGTGGCGCACAACGTGGGCCTGCCGCTGCTGCTGCAGCAGCGGCCCGACGACGCACGGGTTGACGCGATGCTGCAGGCCGTGGGCCTGCAAGGCTTCGCGGCTCGTTTGCCACAAACACTCTCGGGCGGCCAGTTGCAGCGCGTGGCGCTGGCGCGTGCGCTGGTGCACCGGCCACAGCTCATCCTCGCCGATGAGCCCACCGGAAACCTCGATCCCGCCACCGCCGAGAAGATGATGGACCTGCTCGCCACGCAAGTGCGCGAACAAGGCGCGGCCTGCGTGCTGGTCACCCACTCGCGCAGCGCGGCAGCGCGCGCCGACCGGGTGCTCACGCTCACGGCGCAGGGCATGGCGTCGTGAACGCGTCCCCACGCCCGTCATTCCCGTGAAGGCGGGAGTGACGGCGGCTTCTCCAGCGGCAGGTTCGACACCACACAAGGCGAAACCCGAGGTCGCCCCTGTGCTCGCGGCCACAATGACCCGGTGACCACCACCCCCCTGCCCGCCCTGCTGCGCCACGTGTCCTGGCCCGAGTGGCTGCGCCAGCCCTGGCGCACGCTGGCCGCGCTGCTGGCGGTGATGCTCGGGGTGGCGCTTGCGTTTTCGGTGCAGCTCATCAACCAGTCGGCGCTGAGCGAGTTCAGCGCGGCAGTGCGCTCGGTCAACGGCCAGCCCGACTTCGAGATCCGCGGCCAGCGAGGTGGCTTCGACGAAGCGCTGTACGAACGTGTGGCCCGCCACCCGCAGGTCGGCTGGGCCAGCCCGGTGGTCGAGATCGACACCTATGCGTTCGACGCCCAAGGCCAGCGCTTCGCCCTGCGCGTGCTCGGCATCGACGCGCTGGTGGCCGCACCCTTGTCGCCTGCGCTGACGCCGCGGGTGGACGCCAGCGCCGATCGCCTGGCCCTGCTCGACCCTGGCGCGGTGTTCCTCAACACAGCGGCACGCGAGCGCCTGGGCCAGCGGCCGACGCTGCGTGTGCAAACGCCCGGCGGCAGCACCGAGCTGCGGGTGGCCGGCAACATCGCGGCCAGCGGAGCGCCCATCGCGGTGATCGACATGGCCGGCGCGCAGACGAGTTTCGGCTGGCTCGGGCGGCTGAGCCGCATCGACGTGCGCCTGCGCCCCGGCGCCGACCGCGCCGCCGTGTGGCAGTCGCTCGCGCTGCCCGAGGGCTTGCGCGCCGCCTCGCCCGACGAAGCGGCACAACGGGTCTCGAACGTGTCGCGCGCCTACCGCGTCAACCTCACCGTGCTCGCACTGGTGGCGCTGTTCACCGGCGGCTTTCTGGTGTTCTCCATCTTGTCGCTCTCGGTGGCCAAGCGCCAGCCGCAACTGGCCTTGCTCGGCGTGCTGGGCCTGAGCGCACGCGAGCGGCTCGGCCTGGTGCTGGCCGAATCGGCACTGCTCGGCGTGCTGGGCAGCGCGCTCGGCCTGGCGCTGGGCACCGGCCTCGCCGCACTGGCCTTGCGCTTGCTGGCGGGCGACCTGGGCGGCGGCTACTTCCCGGGCGTGGCGCCGTCACTGCAATTCAGCGTGACGGCCGCGGTCGTCTACGGCCTGCTGGGCGTGGCCGCGGCCCTGGTGGGTGCCTGGGTGCCTGCACGCAGCGCGCAGCGGCTGGCGCCCGCGCAGGCCTTGAAGGGGCTGGGCAGCAGCAGCGACGGCGCACCCGGCTGGCTGGGGCCGCTGCTGCTGCTGGCCGGCGCCCTGCTCGCCTTGATGCCGCCGGTGGCCGAGATCCCGCTCGCCGCTTACCTCTCGGTGGCCTGCCTGCTGCTGGGCGGCATTGCCTGCGTGCCGCTGGGTGTCGGCTGGCTGCTCAAGGCCTGGCACCCGTCACGCCATGCGCTGGTGCTGCTGGCCGTGGAGCGCGCACGCCACCAGCGCCACACCGCCACCATCGCGGTGGCCGGCGTGGTGGCCAGCCTGAGCCTGGCGGTGGCGCTCACGGTGATGGTGTCGAGCTTTCGCGAATCGATGACGCAGTGGCTCGACACCGTGCTGCCTGCCGACCTCTACGCCCGCGCGGCCACCAACACCAGTGCGGGCGACGTGATCACACTGCCACCCGCGCTGCTGCAGCGTGCGGCCACGCTGCCCGGCGTGCTGCGCACCAGCGCGCAGCGGGTCGCGAGTGTTCAGATCAACCCTTCGCGCCCGGCCGTCACGCTGCTGGCCCGCCCCTTGCCGCGGCCCGAACAAGACCTGCCCCTGGTCGGCACGCTGCGGCCGCTGCCAGCCGGCGAGACCGCCGTCTTCGTGAGCGAAGCGATGGTCAGCCTGTATGGCGCCGAGCCCGGCACCCGTTTCATGCTGCCCCTGCCCAACGGGCAAAGCACAAGCGTGTTTGTGCGCGGCGTGTGGCGCGACTACGCCCGCCAGCACGGCGCCATCACGATCGATGCGGCCGACTACCTGCGCCTGAGCGGCGACACGCGCGTCAACGACCTGGCGCTGTGGTTGCAGCCCGGCACCGACGCTGCGGCGGTGCAGCAAACGCTGCGCGAGGCTGCCATCGAGGCGGGGCTGGACAGCGCCTCGCTCGAGTTCGCCACCGCCGGCCAGGTGCGCGCGCTGTCTCTGCGCATCTTCGACCGCAGCTTCGCCGTGACCTACTGGCTGCAGGCGGTGGCCATCGCCATCGGCCTGTTCGGCATTGCCGCCAGCTTCTCGGCGCAGGTGCTGGCACGGCGCAAGGAGTTCGGCCTGCTCGCCCACCTGGGCCTCACACGCCGCCAGGTGCTCACCGTGGTGGCGGCCGAAGGCGCGGTGTGGACGGCCGCCGGCAGCCTGCTCGGCTTGCTGCTCGGCCTGGCGGTGAGCGTGGTGCTGGTGCACGTGGTCAACCCGCAGAGTTTTCACTGGACCATGGAGCTGGTGCTGCCCTGGGGCCGGCTCGCCGCGCTCGGGTTCGCGGTGATCGCTGCCGGCACCCTCACCGCCTGGCTCGCGGCGCGTGGCGCGGCGACGCGGCAGGTGGCATTGGCGGTGAAGGAAGACTGGTA
>NZ_JADMJX010000095.1 GCF_018780185.1 Rhizobacter sp. | reverse complement strand
TGAGCACCCAGCGCGAGGCCGATGCGCTGATCGACCGCTGGCGGCCCTGGCGCGCTTACGCCGTGCTGCGGTTGTGGAACACGCTGACTTCCTGATGAACAACATGAACCCGCCCCTCTCCCCCATCTCCGTTCGGGCTGAGCCTCAGGGCGAACGGAGCGTGTAGAACGCATGTCAAGAAAGAGCCTCACATGACGCCCACCCAATCCATCGCACAGCGCTGCACCGCGCAAGCCCACCTGCCGTCTCCGCTTGGCCCGATCCTGCTCGCTCGCACCCAGGCCGGCCTGGCCGGCGCCTGGTTCGAAGACCAGAAATGGCACCCGAGCGAACTCGACGCCCCCGAACAGCCCGAAGACCCGCTGCTGCAACAAGCCGCCACTCAGATCAACGAATACTTCGCGGGCGATCGCACCCACTTCGAGTTGCCGCTCGACCTGCAAGGCACGCCCTTCCAGCAAGCGGTGTGGCGCGCGTTGTGCGCCATCGACGCGGGCATCACCGAAAGCTACGCCACCGTGGCCCGCCGCATCGGCGCACCCCAAGCCGTGCGTGCGGTGGGCGCCGCGGTGGGCCGCAACCCGGTCAGCGTGATCGTGCCCTGCCACCGCGTGGTGGGCGCCGATGGCAGCCTCACCGGCTATGCCGGCGGCCTGGAGCGCAAGCGCGCCCTGCTCACACTGGAAGGTGCCTTGTGAAGCGTGCCGACCTGCTGGAGCTGGTGTCCCTTGCTGCGCTATGGGGCGCGTCATTCCTCTTCATGCGCCTGGGGGCCGCCGAGTTCGGGCCGGTGGCCTTGTCCTTCGTGCGGGTGCTGGGCGCCACCGCGCTCTTGCTGCCGATCCTCGCGCTGCAAAGCCAGCTGCCCGCGCTGCGCACCCACTGGCGGCCGATCTTCGTGGTGGGCATCACGAACTCGGCGCTGCCCTTCCTGTGCTTCAGCTACGCGGCACTGTCGATCAACGCCGGCCTGTCGGCGGTGTTCAACGCCGCCTCACCCTTGTTCGGCGCCGTCATCGCCTGGCTGTGGCTCAAAGACAATCTCACCCCGGCGCGCATCGCCGGCCTCGTGATCGGCTTTGCCGGCGTGCTGTGGCTGGTGTGGGACCAGGCCGCGTTCAAGCCCGGGGCGAGCAGCAGCGGCTGGGCCGTGCTCGCGTGCATGGCGGCGACGGTGCTGTACGGCTTTTCAGCCAGCTTCACCAAGCGCCACCTCACCGGCGTGCCACCAATGGCGGTGGCCGCGGGCAGCCAGCTGTCGGCGGCGTTGTGCCTGGCCGTTCCCGCGTGGTGGTGGTGGCCGCAGGCCATGCCCTCGGCCCAGGGTTGGCTGTTTGCCCTGGTGCTGGCGGTCGCCTGCACCGGCCTGGCCTACCTGCTCTACTTCCGCCTCATCGCCCACGTGGGGCCGGCCAATGCCATCTCGGTCACCTTCCTGATCCCGGTGTTTGCCGTGCTCTGGGGCGGCATCTTCCTGGCCGAGAAAGTGAGCGGCGTGATGGTCCTGGGCTGCGCCGTCATCTTGTTGGGAACCAGCCTCGCCACCGGCCTGCTGCGGATGCCCCCCGCTGATCGGTATGAACGAAATGAAAGGGCTTGAACCCTTTCTTTCCGGCTTTGGCCGCCGGCCCCTCAGCCGATAGTTCTGGGCACCAGCCGGCGCGCTGGACGTTCGACAAACTGCTCACCGGCTAGGCCCAAACATGAAAAATCTCAGTATCAAAACCCGTTTGCTCGGGCTCGTGGCCGCCCTTCTGGTGCTGCTGATGCTCTCGGCCGGCTCCACGGTGTATCGCCTGTACGAGAGCAACCTCGTTCTCGCGTCGGTCTACAACGACCGTGTGGTGCCGCTCAAGCAACTCAAGGAGGTGGGTGACGGCTACTTCATCGGGCTGGTCGACACCGCGCACAAGACGCGCGACGGGCTGATGAAACCCGAAGACGGCGTCAAGGCCCTCACCGCAGCGCGTGGCCAGATCGACACCAATTGGAAGGCCTACCTGGCCACCGAACTGGTCGCCGAAGAAAAAACCCTCGTGGCTCACGCGGGCCCCGCCATGAAAGCGGCCGACGCTGCCGCCCAGCACCTGCTCGCGCTGCTCAGCAAGAACGACATCGAAGGCGTGCGCAACTTCGCTGCACGCGAGATGTACCCGGCCGTCGACCCGGTGGGCGATGACCTGAGCAAGCTCACCCAGATGCAGCTCACCGTGGCCGAACGAGACTTCAAGCAGGCCCAGGCCGACTACGAGCTGGTGTTCTGGCGCAACCTCATCACCGCCGCCGTGGTGGTCATCGGCGCCGGTGCCTGGGCCTGGTTGCTGGTCAGCGCCATCACACGAGGCATCGCCCAGGCCGTCAAGGTGGCTGAAACCGTGGCCTCGGGCGACCTGAGTTCGCACATCAACGTCACCAGCAAAGACGAAACCGGCCAACTGCTGGCCGCGCTCAAACGCATGAATGAAGGCCTGGTGAGCCTTGTGGGTCAGGTGCGCAACAGCGCCGACTCCATTGCCACCGGCTCTGCGCAGATCGCAACAGGCAACGCCGACCTGAGCCAGCGCACCGAAGAGCAGGCCAGCAACCTGCAGCAGACGGCGGCGTCGATGGAAGAGATCACCTCCACCGTCAAACAGAGCGCCGACACCGCGCGCCAGGCCACGCAACTCGCCGGCAGCGCCACCGCTGCGGCCACCCAAGGGGGCGTGGTGGTGGGCCAGGTGATCACCACCATGGAAGACATCAGCGCCAGCTCCAGGAAGATCAGCGACATCATCGGTGTGATCGACGGCATTGCGTTCCAGACCAATATCCTCGCGCTCAATGCGGCCGTGGAAGCCGCCCGGGCCGGCGAACAAGGCCGCGGCTTCGCGGTGGTCGCCGGTGAGGTGCGCACGCTGGCCCAGCGCAGCGCCCAGGCAGCCAAGGAGATCAAGAACCTGATCGGTGAAAGCGTCGAGAAGGTGGGGAACGGCTCACGCCTGGTGGGTGATGCCGGCAAGACCATGGACGACATCGTCTCGCACGTGAAACGGGTCACTGACCTCATCGGTGAGATCAGCAGCGCGAGCATCGAACAAAGCCAGGGCATAGGCCAGATTGGCGATGCAGTGGCCCAGCTCGATCAAGTGACGCAACAGAACGCCGCACTGGTCGAAGAGTCTGCCGCCGCCGCCGAAAGCCTCAAGCATCAGGCCGCAAGCCTGGCGCAAACGGTGGCGGTGTTCAGGCTGGCCCGGGCTTAGCCCAGGCAGCAGGCTGGGCGAGCAGCCGTTTGAGGTCGGCCATGAAGCGGTCGAAGTCGAGCGGCTTGGTCCAGTAGTCAAAGGCGCCGCAGCTGCGCGCCAGCGCCACCTCGTCGGGCATCGCGCTGGCCGACAAGGCCACCACGCGCAACCCGCTTGTGCACGGGTCGGCCTTGAAGGCATTCAGAATCTGCGGCCCACTCATGTCGGGCAGGCGCATGTCGAGCAAGACCAGGTCGGGATGCAGCGATTGGGCCAGCTCGATGCCGTGCTGCCCAGTCTCTGCCTGAACCAGGCGAATGCCCGGCCAGCCCAGCAAGAGCTGCTCGACGATCAGCAGGTTGATCGGGTTGTCTTCGATGTAAAGCACCACCCCTTCGGGCTGCTCGGCGCCAGACTCACCTTGCCAGGCGCCTGGGCGGGCCAGGAGACCCTCTCGCTGCGACGCCGCGTGGGCCTGCTGCAGCGTCACCCGCACCGTGGTGCCCCGACCCGCTTCGCTCTCGATGGCCAGCTGGCCCTGCATCAGCACCAGCAGCTGGCGCGTGAGCACCAGGCCGATGCCGGTGCCTTCGATCTCGCTGTGCTCGCGGCCCAGGCGGTTGAAGGGCTCGAACAGATGGTCGAGCTGCTCGTGCGTCATGCCCAGGCCGGTGTCGGCAATCTCGATCACCACGCCGTCGGCAGCCGTCTTCACACCCACCCGCACCGAGCCGCCCTTGCGGTTGTACTTGACCGCATTGCTGGCCAGGTTGAGCAGCACCTGGCGCAAGCGCAGCGGGTCGGCCAGCACCACGACGGCGAGCGCGGTTTGCCGGTAGGCGGCTTCGAGCCGTACGCCAGCCGCTTCGGCCTGCGCGCGCACCAGGTCGAACACCTCGTCGAGCACTGCTGCGAGATCCACACCGCGGACCTCCACCTGCAGGTGGCCCGACTCGATGCGCGACACGTCGAGCACGTCGTTGATCAGCGCGAGCAGGTGCCAGCCCGCTTGGCGGATCGACTCGACCTGCACCCGCTGGCGCTCCGACAGCGGCTCGTTGGCGTTGGACTGCAGCAGCTGCGAAAAGCCCAGCACCGCGTTGAGCGGCGTGCGCAGCTCATGACTCATGCGCGAGAGGAACTCGGTCTTGGCGCGGCTGTGGGTCTCGGCGTCGAAGCGCGCGCGCTCGGCCTGCTCGCGGCGCTTGTGCTCGGTGATGTCGAGGCTGACAGTCAAGCGGCAAGGCTCGCCTTGGTAGTCGATCAGCTCGGCACTGGTGAGCAGGTCCACTTCCGCCCCGTGGCCCGCGCGCACCCGCGCCTCGAACTCATGCACCGAGCCGTTGGCGTCGAGCTCGGCATCGAAGCGTGCACGGTCTGCCGGCGAGAAGCCAAGACCCATGCGGGCCATGGATTGGCCGACCATCGCTTCGGGCGTCATGCCGTAGCGTTTGCCACAGGTGGCGTTGGCTTCGATCACCAGGCCCGTCTTGCGCGAGACCAACAGAATCGCCACCGGCATGAGGTTGAAAACCCTTCGCAATCGTGCATAGCCGGCCTCCACCTCGCGCTCCGCGAGCCCGCGGGCGATATCGCGGTCGATGTTGTCTAGCGCAAACGACAGGTCGCCGACCATTTCATCGAGCAGCCGCACGCGGGCCTCGTCGAAGAACCCGACCTGGTCGACAAACAGGTTCAGGCTGCCTACCACCGCTCCGCCGCGGCGGATGGGAAACGCACCCACCGCCCGCACACCCAGCGCCTTGGCACGCTCATGCCACAACGCGCTGCGTTCGTCGTTCTGGTAGTCGTTGGCGATGCTGTGCCGCCCTTCGCGCAGGGTTTGCATCACCGGCCCCATCGAGAGCGGCCCGCTGGTGTGCAGTTTCATGGGGGCCCCGGTGAGCACCTCGTCGGCCGGGCCGGCCGAGCCGACCACCGAGATCTGCTCGCCGTCGAGGTGCAGCGCAAACACGACACGCGCGAGCTGGGTGTCGACACAAATGCGGCAGATCTCTTCGAACAAGGTCCGGGCATCATTCACCCGCACGATCATCTGGTTGGTGCGCGACAAGGCGGCAAAACAATGAGCCTGGTGCAAGGCCTGCGCCTCGGCCAGGCGGCGTTCACGTGCATAGCGAATCACCGTGGCCCAGGCCAGCGCCGCACCCGCCGCCAGCGCCAGGCCCATCATCGCCAGCACGCCCCACAAGGCGGCGCGAAACGCTGCATGGCTGGCGTCGGTTTCGGCCGCCGCTTCATCGGACTGCAGCGCGACGAGCTGGTCGAAGAGCACGTTCAGCGGGCGCAAGACGCTTTGCATCTCATGGCCTGCAAATTCGCGCAGCCCCTCCTGGTCGCGCCTTTTCACTAGCTCGGCCGCCTTGTCGTGCGCCGCATCGGCACGCTCGAGCAGCGGCTCGGCCTGAGCGATCAGCGTCTTCTCGCGCGGCACCAGGAAGGTGGTCTTGTAGACGGCCCATTGCTGGCGTGCCTCGTTGCGCGCACGATCGAGCTGGGCCAGCGCATCGGTGGTGTCGAGCTGCCCGTCACGCACCTGCTGCACCACGCTCGGCAGCGTGACGATGTGGGCGTGGGCCACTGCACGCAACTGCAGCAGCGGCACGACACGGTCTGCATAGACGGTGCTGATCGACAGGGTCACCCCACGCAGCTGGTACAGCGCGAAGCCGGCGGCCACCGCCATCGAGCCCAGCAGCAGCACAAGCAACAACACGAGTCGGGCCCGGATGCTGAGATCGGTCATTGTTGTTTGTCTCCCTGCGAGCCGCTGTTATAAGACACGGCACCCCACCTGCGAAACATATTTGTGATCGATCTTGACGCCTACCTCAACCGCATCGGCTACACCGGCCCGCGCGCGGCCAGTTACGAGGTGCTCAGTGCCGTGGCCCGCTTGCAGCCGGCCGGCATCGTCTACGAAAACATCGACCCCTTGCTCGGCACCGCCCCACTTCTCAACCTGGGTGCGTTGCAAGACAAACTCTTGACACGAGGCCGCGGGGGCTACTGCTTCGAGCAGAACCTGTTGTTGAAGGAAGCCTTGCAGGCGCTGGGCATGAAGGTCACGGCGCTGGCCGCGCGCGTGGTGTGGATGCAGCCGCCGGGCGCACCGCTGCGCTCACGCAACCACATGGTGTTGCGGGTAGAGGCAGCGGGCGGCCAAGCCGGGCCTTTCATCGTCGACGCGGGCTTTGGCGGCAACCTGATGAACACCCCGCTGGCCTGGGAGCCGGGGGTGGTGCAGCGTTCACCGCACGCCGTGCTGCGCCTGACGCAAGACGGCGAGTGGTACACGATCGAGACCATGCTCCCCACCGGCTGGGCCGCCATGTACCGCTTCACGCTCGAGCCCTACCTGCCGGTCGACTACGAGCCGCTGAACTGGTTCACCGCCACCCACCACAGCTCGATCTTTCGCCACAACCTGCTGATGGAGCGGCTCACGCCCGAGCTGCGAACCGGGTTGTTCAATGACCGCCTGGTGCTGCGCCGGCCCGGCGGGGCACCTCAGGTGCGGCGCATCGACACGCTGGCCGGGTTCGATGAGGTGCTCCGCGATCACTTCGGGCTGCAACTGCCCGCCACGCTCGTCGATCAGCTCTACGAGCGCGTTCCCAAGGGGCTGGACCAATTCGTCGTGCCCCCGGCCTGACGCCGCACACGCCGCCACAACAGCAGCGCGATGCCAAGGTTGAGCGCGTTCCACGCCACGCCGTTGAGGAAGGCCGCGTCGTAGGAGCCGGTGAGGTCGAACACCTTGCCGGACATCCAGCCCCCCAGCGCCATGCCCAGCAGCGTGAACATCAACACCGTGCCCACCCGCGCACCGGCCTCGGCCGGTGGAAAGTGCTCGCGCACGATGATGGCGTACGAGGGCACGATGCCCCCCTGGAACAGCCCGAACAAGGCCGAGATGACGTACAGCGACACCAGCCCATCGAAGGGAATGAAGAGCAGCAGCGCCACCCCTTGCAGCACCGAACCGAGCAGCAGCGTGCGCAAACCCCCGATGCGATCACAGATCACGCCCGACACCAGCCGGCTGACGATGCCGCAGGCCAGCATCAGCGACAGCATCTCGGCGCCACGCGCCGCGCCGTAACCCAGGTCGCCGCAATAGGCCACGATGTGCACCTGCGGCATCGACATCGCCACGCAGCAGGCCACACCCGCCACACACAGCAACGCCTGCGCCTGCCCCAACGAAAAGCCGAACGGCCGCGCCAGCACCACCGGCGCATCTGAAGCCACCGGCACCACCATCGGCCGCGGCGGGCGAGGCCGCATCATCAAGGCCAGCAGCGGCAGGCTGATCGCGCAAAACGCGCCGATGCCGAAGTAGGTGTGGCGCCAGCCCACGGCCTCGATGAAGTGCTGCACGATGGGCGGCCAGATCGCACCAGCGACGTAGTTGCCGCTGGCGCACACCGCCACCGCAATGCCACGCCGCCGCTCGAACCACAACGAGGTGTCAGCCACCAGCGGCGCAAACGTGGCCGAGCAGCCCAGCAAGCCGATGAGCACCCCATGGGCGACGCTGAACCACCAGATGTTGCTGGCCGACCCCGCCGCCCAGAAGCCCATGGCCAGGCCGACCGCGCCGATGAGCACCGGCACCATCACGCCGAAACGATCGGCCAGCCGACCCATCAGGATGCCGCCGACACCAAAGCCGATCATCATGGCCGTGTAGGGCAAGGAGGCATCGGCCCGCGCCACGCCGAACTCGGCTTGCACCGACGGCAAGACCACCGACACGATGTACATGCCGCCGCTGCCAATGGTCATCAACGCAAGCGTGACGATCAAACGCATCCATGCGTAACGGGAGTCGACGGTGTGGGGCATCGGCGGCGTGAAGTGGGACAACAACTTGGAGCTTGAACGCGGTAGGAGTTGGCGGCTACAAGGGCTGCCGCCTATGTAACGGACCCCAATTTGGTGATGTAATCAATGGCCCTCGGCGTCTGCCGACGGCGCCCCTCTCAGGGACACACCTGTCGTCATGCCCGTTGTAGCAGTCGTCAATCGCAAAGGTGGAAGCGGCAAGAGCACGCTGGCCACACACCTCGCCGCCCACTGCGCGCACAGCGGCATTCCGGTGATGCTGGGCGATGTCGACAAACAGCAGTCGACCCAGGCGTGGCTGAAGCTTCGAGCCACGCAGCCGGTGTCGACCCCCTCCCCCATCGTCGGCTGGACGGTCGACCCGCGCAGCGTGTTGCGAGCGCCGGCCGGCGTCACGCACGTGATCCTCGACACCCCCGGCGGGCTGCGAGGCTTTGACCTCGCCCGCGTGGTGATGTTTGCCGACGTGATCTTGATGCCGGTGTGCAACTCGGTCTTCGACCGCGAGTCGGCCGCCGATTGTTATGCCGAGCTGATGACGCTGCCGCGCGTGGCCAGCGGCCGCTGCCAGGTGGCCGCCGTGGGCATGCGGCTCGATGCGCGCACCAAGGCCGATGAAGTCCTCAAGCAGTGGGCCGACAAGCAGAAGCTCCCGTTCATCGGCGTGCTGCGCGAAACACAAGGGTATGTGCGTTGCGTCGAGCAAGGCCTGACCTTGTTCGACATGCCGCCCGCCAAGGTCGAGGCCGACCTGCTGCAATGGAAGCCCATCCTGAACTGGCTGAGCCCGGTGTTGCGGCCGGCCCCGGTGGCCGTGAAGACAAGACCCGCTGCCGCCACGCCGGCCCCGAACGGCTCACGTGCCGACAGCCTCAAGCCGGCCCAGGCCTCCTTGCTCGTGTATGGCCAGAGCGCAGCACCCAAGCGGCCGACCGTTCCCCCCAAGGTGGCACCGGTGGTGGCGCGGCCGAGCATGATCAACCGCGTGGGCAGCCTGCTCGAATCGTGGGGCGTCTCGCGCTTCTTGCAGCGCTGAGCCCACGCAGACCGGGCCTCGGCCACGCAGCTCGGCTGAGAGCCGGTGCTCGGGCATCATCTGACACCACCACGCGAGCACCCCCTTTGTGAACCACATCGAAACCGACTACCTCGTCATCGGCAGCGGCGCCTCGGGCCTCGCCTTCACCGACACGCTGATCGACGAGACCGACGCCCACGTCACCCTCGTCGACCGCCACGGCAAACCCGGTGGCCACTGGAACGACGCCTACCCCTTCGTCACGCTGCACCAGCCCTCGTCGTTCTATGGCGTCAACTCGATGGAGCTCGGCAGCCGCCGCACCGACACCATCGGTCTCAACAAGGGCTTGTACGAGCTGGCCTCGGGCTCCGAGATCAACAGCTACTTCGAGCGGGTGATGAACCAGAAGCTGCTGCCCAGCGGGCGTGTCAGCTACCACCCGATGTGCAACCACCTCGGTGACGGGCTGTTCGAGTCCATCCTGTCGGGCGAGCGCACCCAGGTGCAGGTGCGCAAGAAGCTGGTCGACGCGACCCATTTCAGCCCCAACGTGCCGTCAACCCACACACCGCGCTTCCAGGTGGACGCTGGCGTGCGGCTGGTGCCGCCAAACGCCCTGCCGGCGCTGTGGCATGGCCAGCGCGAGGGCGGGCTGCCGCGCCGTTTTGTCATCGTCGGCGCCGGCAAGACGGCGATGGACGCCGCCGTCTGGTTGATCAACGCCGGCGCCCACCCCGAGAGCATCCAGTGGGTGATGCCGCGCGACTCTTGGCTGGTGAACCGCCTGACCACGCAACCCGGCCCGGAGTTCTTCAGGGAGTCGATCGGCGGCCAGGCCGACCAGATGGAAGCCTTCGCCAAGGCCACCTCGATCGACGACCTGTTCCTGCGCTTGGAGGCCTTTGGGTCGGTGCTGCGCATCTACCCCGACCACGTGCCGACGATGTTTCACCTCGCCACCGTCTCGCCGGGTGAGGTGCAGGTGTTGCAGCGCATTCACGATGTGATTCGCCTGGGCCGCGTGCAGCGCCTGGCGGTCGATCACATGCAACTCGACCAGGGCCGCGTGCCGGTGGCCCCCGACACGCTCTTCATCGACTGCACCGCCTCGGCCGTCGAGCCACGGCCCACGCAGCCCGTCTTCCAGGGCGACAAGATCGTGCTGCAGTTGTTGCGCCTGCCGCTGCCCACCTTCAGCGCGGCGCTCATCGCCTACGTTGAAGCGCACTACACCGACGAGAAGGACAAGGCCCGCCTGTGCAGCCCCGTGCCCTTCCCCAACACGCTGCAGGACTACCCGCGCTCGATGATGGTCAGCATGATGAACCAGTTCCAGTGGTCGCAAGACAAGACACTGCGCCAATGGATTCGCGACAGCCGGCTCGACGGCTACGGCAAGCTGATGACGGGCATTGACCCGCAAGACACCGAGAAACAAGCCATCCTGGCCCGCCTCAAGGAGCAGGCCAAAGCTGCGATGGCCAACTTTCCAAGGTTGACGGCCCGCTAGGGTTGGCGGGTCGAACAATCGGCGGCATGGCGGCAGGCAGCCCGTGCGTCACATGACCCATGCTCGCGCCTTTCAAGCGTGAGCTGACACGGGGCGCAGTTCGGTTCGGGCCTGCTGGATGACCGAGCGCGCAGCGGTCAGCGCCAGGACGCCCATGATGGCGGCCACCACAAGGTCGGGCCAGCCACGGCCGGTGCCGAAGACACCCAGCGCCGCCGCCATCACGGCGAGGTTGCCGATCGCGTCGTTGCGGCTGCACAGCCACACCGAGCGCATGTTGGCGTCGCCTTCGCGAAAGGCGTAGAGCATCGCGGCGACCGACACGTTGGCCAGCAGCGCGAGCGCACCGATCGCCCCCATCGTCACCGGCTCGGGCACGGTGCCGGCAGCGGCCGACCAGGCGGCCCGACCGAGCACAAACACGCCGAAGGCACCCATGGTCAGGCCCTTGAAGAGAGCGGCACGCGCGCGCCACGTGAGCGCCATGCCCAGCACCAGCAGCGAGATGCCGTAGTTGGCCGCGTCGCCAAAGAAGTCGACCGCATCGGCCAGCAGCGAGACCGACCCGGCACTCAGCCCGCCAGCCAGCTCGATGGCAAACATGGCTGCGTTGATGATCAGCGCCGCCCACAGCACACGGCGGTAGCGCGGGCTCTGGCTCGCGGGTGGAGGGGTGCAGCCGTGGCTGCAACATGAGTCGCTCATGGTCGGGCGTTCTGGTAGAGATGATCCATTGGACACCCTTTGGCCACTCCAGAGTCAGGGCCCTAAACCAGCTTCAACTCACGCGCCCGCACCAGCGCGCCGACCCGGGTGCTCACGCCCAGCTTGGCAAAGATGTTCTTCACGTGCCACTTGACCGTGGTCATCGAGATCTGTGCGAGGGCGCTGATCTGCTGGTTGGAGAGGCCCTGTGCCAGCAGCACCAGCACCTCCAGCTCGCGCGCGGTCAGTGCGTCGACCGCGTGCACAGGCCCCGGCGGGCGCGCTTCGGCGCGCCCGAGGGCGGCGCCGAACACACGCAACACACGCTCGGGCATCAGGCGGCGCATGTGCGGCAGCTCCAGCGCGGCGATCAGCACCTGGTGAAAGCGCGGGTTGTCGTCGAACCAGCTGCGTGACGGCGCGTGCCCACGTGCACGCAGCAGCGCCTGGTGCAGGCACTGCAAGGCCTCGTCGCGCGCACCGGCTTCCCACAGGCTGCTGGCGAGCGCGGCTTCAACGGCGTGCAGGCGCAGCACATGGCCGGCCGCCTCGGCGCTGCCGCGCAGCACCTGCAGAATGGCTTGTGCGTCGGCGTGCCGCTGGTCATGCGAGAGCAGCGCGGCCATGGTCATGCCACGCCGCTCCCAGGCTTCGTCGTAAGAGCGAACCGCCTGCCATGGCGAGGCATCAACCACGCCGAACTCCGCCGCGACCTCGCGTGCCCGTGTGGCCTCCCCCATCGCCAGCCACAAGCGCACCTTGTCGAAACACACTTGCGCGGAAAAACGCCGCTCGTGGCTGCCTTCGAGAATGCCGTGCAGGTAGTCGAGCAAGCGCATGGCGGTCTCGGGTTCGCGCTGAGCCGCGCGCACCCGTGCGAGCGTACGGGTGGCGGCTGTCAGCGTCTCGTAGGTGCCGCCCGCCTCCACCACCGGCAGCAGCTCTTCGCACAGCGAGCGCGCTTCGGCCAGGCGGTTGGTCTCGTAGCGCAACACGGCGAGTGCGGTCGCGCCGTTGGCCCAGGCTGCATTGCGCGGGCCGTTGCGCAGGCCGGCCCAGAGCTGCTCGACACGGCGCGAAGCCGAGCCGAAGTCGCCCTTGGCTCGCTCCACCAAGGCGAGCACGCTGCTGGCATAACCCTCGCCGTAGGGGCTGATGGGCTGCAGGATCTCGCGCGCCCGCATGGCCAGGCGCCAGGCCGCGTCGAAGCGGTGGGCGCAGAACATGGCATAGGCGCGGTTGACGAGGTAGAGGCCGCGCAGCTGCGCGTCGCCGTCGGTCTCGTCGGCCGCGGGCGGCTCGTCGTTGAGGGCCTCGTATTCGCCGCTCAAGGCCTGCAGGATCTGCTGCAGCGTGCGCAGGTGAAAGCCCGAGGCCGAGCCGCCCTCCGACAGGCGGCGCAACATCGAGTGGGCCTGGTCGAAGCGGCGGCACAAGATCAGGCAGGTGGTGTAGGCCACGCCCAACGCCGGGCGCAGCAGCAGCTGCTCGGGCGGCAGGCGCTCGCACCACTGCACCACCTCGGCGATGTCGCCCGACTGTTGCCAGCGCAACGCGGCGCGCTCCACCAGCTCGGCGCACCAGCCCACCTGGCCTGAGCTGAAGCCATGCGCCAGCGCTTCGGCAAAACGCAGTTGCCCGGCGTACCAGCGGCTGGCGCGCTCGTGCAGCACACGCTGGCGCGCCGGGTCGGCGGCCAGGCGGCTGCGCAAGAAGCCAAGGAACAAAGGGTGGTAGCGGAAGGCCAGGCCGTGGCTGTCTTGCGCGGTCACGAACAGCTGGCCACGTTCGAGCTTTTCGAGCACCGCCTGCGAACCGTCGCAGCCAAGCAGCGCGTCGCACAGCTCGCCGGTCATCGCGTCGACCAGGCCGGTCGAGACCAGAAAGTCTTGCAGCGCCGGGTCTTGTTCGCGCAGCACCTCGCGTTCGAGGTAGGCGGCCATGTCGACGTGGCCGCCGTCGAAGTCGGCCAGCGCCGCGTCGACCTCGCGCGGGCGGGCCGCCACGGCGAGCAGGCCGAGTTTCACGCCCGCCGTCCAGCCCTGCGTGGCGTCGAGCAGGCGCTCGGCCTGCGTGCGGCTGAGCGGCTCGTCCATCAGCTTGCGGCCGAGTTGCACCACCTGGCTCGCATCAAAAGCGAGGTCACCGCCGTCGAGCACCTCCAGCTGATCGCGCAAGCGCCAGGTCGGCAGGTTCAGCGCCGGTAGGCAGCGCCCGGCGAGCACCCAGTGCACACCCGGGGCCGATGCGGCCAGCAGCGCATCGAGCAGGCGCATGCAGGGCGCGTCTTGTGCCAGGTGCACGTCGTCGACCACGATCAGCAGGTCACCGCTGCGCTGCGCCAGCAGGGCTTGCAGCGCCTGCACCGGAGTTGGGTCGACGACGGGTGGTGCAGCGTCTGCAGCGTTCAGGCCGGCCAGCAGACGCGCCGCCAGCGCATCAGGCCCGGGCAGCGCCCCATCGAGCGTCAACCAGGCCGCCACGCGCCGCTGCCGGCTGCGCCGAAACCATTGGGTGAGCAACGTTGTCTTGCCCGAACCGGCCGGTGCCGCCACCACCACCAGCCGCAGCTTGGAGGCAGCGTCGAGCCGCGCCATCAAGGCGGGGCGAGAGACGCTGGAAGGCGCAAGCAGCGGTGGCTCGGTCATCGAGTCGGACATTGCGGGCGACTCCTCGGTGAGGGTGAACCCTAGGCCGGCATGCGCGGGCCGGGTGGTCTCCCCGGGGAAGGCGCGCGAGTGTAGCGGAGGCCCTTGTTGGTACTCCACCACCCCCTCCCGGCGGAGGGGGCGCCTCGCGGGAGCGCTTCCTACGATGCGCTCCGCGAGCCCGCACTGTCTGCTCACGCGGCGTGCCGGTCGCACCCCACAAAGAGAAAAGGAGACACCATGCACGAGCTTCCAATGCCCCATCGCCGCAGGCCCCTGGCCCGCCTGCTGCTGCCCTTGCTGGGCCTGCTGGGTCTGGCAATGGCCCTGTTGTCAGGGCCAGCAGCGGCCCAGGCGCCCTCTTTCATGCAGTTCGAGAGCGGCCCGGTGCGGCCGATGGCGATCTCGCCCGACCGCAGCCGCCTCTTCGTCGCCAACACACCCAACAACACGCTCGACGTGTTCAACATCACCGGCGCCGCACCTCAACTGGTGGCGCGTGTGCCGGTCGGCCTGGAGCCGGTGGCCGTGGCCGCACGCACCGGCAACGAGGTGTGGGTGGTCAACCACCTCTCCGACAGCGTGAGCGTGGTCGACCTCTCCGGCACGCCGCGCGTCGTGCGCACGCTTCTGGTGGGCGACGAGCCGCGCGACATCGTCTTCGCCGGCAGCCCGGAGCGCGCCTTCATCACCACCGCTCACCGCGGCCAGCACCGCACCGACCCGTCGCTCGCCAATGTGCCCGGTGCCGGTGACCCGCAGCTCACCACGCCCAGCATCGGCCGCGCCGACGTGTGGGTGTTCAACACCGCCAACCTCGGCACCGCGTTCGGCGGCCTGCCGCAGCGCATCATGAGTTTCTTCAGCGACACGCCGCGCGCGCTGGCGGTGAGCCCCGACCGCAGCACCGTCTATGTGGCGGCCTTCAAGTCGGGCAACCAGACCACCTCCATCCTGCAACCGCTGGTGTGCCAGGGCTTCATCTCCTGGCTGCCCTGCATCGGCCAGAACGGCAAGATCATGCCCGGCGGCAACCCCGGCCCCAAGACCAACTTCGAGGGCAAGAAGGCGCCCGAGGTCGCGCTGATCGTCAAGTACAACAAGGCCAGCGGCAAGTGGGAAGACGAGCTCAAGCGCAACTGGAACAACGCGGTGCAGTTCCGCCTGCCCGACCAGGACGTGTTCGCCGTCAACGCGAACACGCTCACCCAGACGGCGGCGCACTCCGGCGTGGGCACGGTGCTGTTCAACATGGTCACCAACCCGGTCAGCGGCAAGGTGTATGTGTCGAACACCGAAGCCCTCAACGAGGCCCGCTTCGAAGGCCCCGGCACCTACGCCGGCCACACGGTGCAGGGCAAGCTGGCGCAAACGCGCATCACGGTCATTTCGGGCTCGACCGTCTCGCCACGCCACCTCAACAAGCACATCGACTACAGCAAGCTGCCGAGCAACCCCGGCTTCGACTGGACGATGAAGCAACACTCGCTGGCCATGCCGCTCGAGATGGCGATCACCGCTGACGGCCGCACGCTCTACGTGGCGGCCTTCAGCTCCAGCCGCATCGGTGTGTTCGACACCGCCGAGCTGGAGAGCGACAGCTTCAACCCGCGCACCGCAAGCGCGCGCTACATCGAAGTGGGTGGCGGCGGCCCGAGCGGCCTGGTACTCGACGAAGCCCGTGGCCGGCTCTACGTCACCACCCGTTTCGACAACGCGGTGAAGGTGGTCGACCTCGCCTCGCGTGCCACGCTGGCCTCGGTGTCGATGAAGAACCCCGAGCCCGCCTCGGTCACCGCCGGCCGGCCTTTCCTGTACGACGCACGCCGCTTCTCGGCCAACGGCGAAGCCTCGTGCGCGAGCTGCCACACCTTCGGCGACATGGACGACCTGGCCTGGGACCTCGGCAACCCCGACGACCGTGTGACCAACAACCCGATCACCAAGAACCTCTCGTCTGACATCGAGATCGCCATCGGCAAGCTGCTGTTCGGCGTCACCTCACCCGTCAACGGCAGCGACAAGGCCAACGAGTTCCACCCGATGAAGGGGCCGATGGTCACGCAGACGCTGCGCGGCATGCGCAACTCGGGGGCCATGCACTGGCGCGGCGACCGCGCCACCGGCATCTTCGGCAGCAGCGGCACCGACAGCAACCTGTCGTTCAAGAACTTCGCCGTCGCCTTCGAAGGCCTGCTCGGCGGCACCGCACCCTTGAGCGAGGCGGAGATGCAGACGTTTGCCAACTTCCAGATCCCGGTGATGCTGCCACCCAACCCGATCAGGAAGCTCGACAACTCGCTCACCGCATCGCAGCAGCGCGGGCACGCGTTCTACACCGGCTCGCGCCCCTCTGACGGCCTCGATGCCGGCGCGCTGGGCGGCCTGCTGATACCCGGGCCGACGACCTTCACCTGCGAAGGCTGCCACCGGCTCGACGCCGCGGCTGGCTTCTTCGGCACCGGCGGCCGCGCGAGCTTCGAGGGCATCCCGCAGCTCATCAAGATCCCGCAGTTGCGCAACATGTACCAGAAGGTCGGCATGTTCGGCTCGCCCAAGGTGGACTTCTTCGGCGCACCCGACACCGGCTTCCTGGGCAACCAGGTGCGCGGCTTCGGCTTCGTGCACGACGGCGCGGTCGACACGCTGTTCCGCTTCTTCACGGCCAAGGTCTTCGATCCGAAGAAGACGGTCGGCTTCCCGCAGGACAACCCCGATGGCACGCGCCGCGACGTGGTCGACTTCATGATGGCCTTCGACAGCGACCTCGCACCGATCGTCGGCCAGCAGATCACGTTGACCGCGAGCAACGCATCGGCCGTGTCGGCACGCGTCGACCTGCTGCTGCAGCGAGCCCAGGCACCCTTCGTCTCGAAGGAGCTCGGTGGCGCCACGACCGAGTGCGCCCTGGTGGCCCGTGTGGTCGAAGCGGGCGTCTCGCGCGGCCTGGTCTACAACCCGACGGCCCGTGTCTTCGTGGCCGCCGACGGCAGCCAGCGCAGCGACGCTGCCCTGCGCGCACTCGCCTCGGTGCCGGGCCAGGAGGTGACCTACACCTGCGCACCACCCGGGTCGGGCCAGCGCATCGCGTTCGATTCCTGAGGAGGGTTGTGCGGGGCGGGGTGCGTCGAGCGCCCCGCCCCGGCGCACCGCGTGTGGTTCAACCCGGAAACAGGCGATCCAGCGCAGCGAGGAAGTTGCGCAGGTTGATCGGCTTCGTCCAGTAGTCGGAGAAGCCGGCGGCTGTGGCGCGGTCGACGTCTTCGGGCATCGCATTGGCCGACAGTGCGATGCAGCGAATGCCCGCCGTCGACGGCTGCGCTCGCAACAGGCGCAGCACCTCGTAGCCGTTGATGTCGGGCAACTGCATGTCGACCAGAATCAGGTCGGGCTGCAGCTCATGCGCACGTGCCACGCCCTCGAGCCCACTGGCCACCGATTCGATCTGCAGGCCGGCGTGCTGGCGCACCATCTCCTCGACCAGCAAGGCATTGACCGGGTTGTCTTCGATGTAGAGCAGGCGCCCGGCGCGCTGGGGCCGGGGCGCCGTCGGCGCCTCGGCTGGTGGGAGCACCGCTTGCGGGGCTTGTGGCGGCACCGCATCGGCCTCGATCGGCCCGGTGTGTCGCGGCAGATGCACCTCGAAACGAGAGCCCACGCCCGGCGTGCTCTGCACCCGCACCGAGCCGCCCATGCGCTCGACCAGCGCCTTCACGACCGACAGCCCGACCCCCGCTCCTTCGATGCCTTCATGCTCGACACCCAGGCGGTTGAACGGCTCGAACAGGTGCGACATCTGCTGGCGCGTCATGCCGCGCCCGGTGTCGGCCACCGTCAGCACCACGTCATGGGCACCGTCGATCACGCTGACATGGATGTTCCCGCGCGAGCTGTTGTACTTGACCGCGTTGCTCAGCAGGTTGATCACCACCTGCCGGGTGCGGATGCGATCGGCCCACACGACGGCCGCGGTCTCGTCGACCGCGATGCTCACGCCGGCTTCGCGGGCGGCCGGCTCCATCAGCGCCTGCACTTCCTGCAGCACCTCGGCCAGGCGCACCGGGCGCAGGTCGAGCCTCACCTCGCCGCTCTCCAGGCTCGACAGGTCGAGCACATCGTTGATCAGCGACAGCAGGTGCTCACCGGCCGACAAGATGTGACGCACCTTCTCCTGCGAAGGCGAGCCCGCCAGCGCGGGGTCGAGCCGAAGCAGCTGCGCGAACCCGAGCACGGCATTCAGCGGCGTGCGCAGCTCGTGGCTCATGCGTGCGAGGAACTCCGACTTGGCCTGGCTCTCGCGTTGGGCCACCAGCTTCTCCTGGCGCTCGGTCACGTCGATCGCGATGCCGAACTGCACCGAGCCCGCCTCGCGCTTCTCGTGGCGCGCACGGCTGACCAGCCAGCGCACCTCGCCGTCGGGCCGCACGATGCGGTACTCGTGCTCGACGGTGACGTCTTGCGTGGCGCGCAGCTCCGCGTGCGCCGTGCGCATGCGCTCGCGGTCATCGGGGTGCACCACCTCGCTCAGCCACTCGGCGCGCAGCGGCACCCCCAGAGACTGCGGCCGCCCGATCATCTCGAACATCTGCGCGTTCCACTCGCCGCGGTCACGGCCCGGCTCGCGGCTCCAGATGCCCAACCCCGCGGCAGACGCCGCCACTTCGAGCCGCCGCGCCAGCTCCTGCGTGCGCCGCGCCTCGGACACCTGCTCCGTGACATCGAGCGCGACACCCACGTACTCGATCGGCTCGCCGTCGGCATTGCGCCGCACCATGCGGCGCGTGAGCACATAGCGGTACGCCCCATCGGGGCGCCGGTAGCGCGCCTCCATGTCGACCGGGCGCTCGGTGGTCAGGGACTCGGCCGCCGTGGCGACCACGCGCGGAATGTCGTCGGGGTGGATCAGCGCGCGCACCTCGTCGATGGCCAGGCCCTCGGGGCGCGGCACGATGCCAAGCACCTCGAAGCCCTTGTCGTTGTAGAAGATGCGGTTGCTGCGCAGGTCATGCCGCCAGATGGCGATGTTGCCCAGGTCGACAGCCAGCTTGAGCTGCGCGCTGGTGGTGTTGAACGACTCGGCCAGCTCGTAGACCTCGGTGTCGTCGACCATCACGCCGGTGATGATGTTCGGCACCCCGTCGGGGCCGGCCTTCACTTCCCATTGCGCATGCACGTGGCGCCACTGCCCTTCGGTGGGGCCGACGATCCGGTAGCGCTTGGCGTACTTGCCCGGTGTCTTGGCGGCCTCGCGATAGTCCATGCCCGGCCGGTCATCGCGGTGGATGCGGGCCACGAAGGTGTTGAAGTCGGGGGCGCCGAGGGCCGAGTCCAGGCTCCACATGCGAAACATGTGGGCGTCCCAGTGGCCGCGGCCCATCGGCAGCTCGCGCTCGAAGAGGCCGAGGCGGCCGAACTCCTGCGCGCGCTCCAGCCGCTCGACGGCCTGCGCCGTCTCGGCCCGCAGCCGCGTGATCTCGGTCGTGTCGCGCATCGTCCAGAGCCAGCGCGCGTCTTTCAGCATGTCTTCATCGCGCAGCGGTTTCAAGGCCGCTTCGGCCGTGCGGGCCGCGCCCTCGGCGTCGCGCCAGACCAGCTCGCCCCACTGCAGCGGCTGGCCTGCGAGCAACGCGTCTTTCAACGCTTGGGCTTGCGGCGTTTCGTGCTCGCCCATGCCGAGCACCTCGGCCAGGGCTTGACCCAGCGCCGCCTCCGCTGGCCTGCCGAGGGCTCGCCACATCGCCGGGTTGCCCCACAAGACGACGCCGTGCTGATCCAGCAAGGCCAACAGTTCGGTGCTGGCTTCGAGCAAGGCCGTCGACGCGCCAGAGGGCAGCGACAGCGGCAAGGAACGGCGAATCGCCATGCGCGAGGGTGTAAAAAAAGTTACAAACTTCAGTCTAGCCAAGTCACCGCCGTTTCGCCCAATGGAATCCCCGCGCTTTCGGGCTTCGTTCACGAAGAAGCTCGCCGGCCGGCTACGCGAGCAACAGCAGGGCGAGCCGGTCCAGGCCTTCTTCCGTGCCGCGCAAGCGCTCGGCGCGGTCTTCATGCCCATCGAGGTAGGCCAGCTGCTCGGTGTAGACCATGCGCGTGCCGCGCTTGGCGGCAAAGAACTCGACCGTCACGAGAGACACCGACAAGGGCCTGCCATCAAGCCGTATGTCATACGCAAACACGATGCGCCGGCCGGCGGTGATGTCGAAAAACACCTTCTCGATGTCTTGCACCCGCCCATCGGGGTAAGCCACCCGGTGGGTCTCATGTCCGAACAGCCGGAAGTCGAGCTGGTAGTGGGTGGTGTGCTCGGCGTGGCAGTCCGACCAACTGCGCTTGGCCTCGGGGTCGGCCCAGGCGTGGAACACCGCCTCGGGCGCGGCGGCGAGCTCGCGCTCGATGACCAGGTCGGTGTGGGTCGCGGGGGTGTGCTTCATCGGGGAGTCTTGCCTTTCTGTCCGGCCAGGTAGGCGTCGAGCCGGTCGAACTGCGCGTTGAGTTGAGTCTTGTGTTGGGTCACCCAGGCCTCCATGACCTTGAAGGCCTTCGGCTCGACCTGGTAGGTGCGCACGCGCCCCGCCTTGTGCGACGCGACGAAACCACCCTGCTCCAGCACCGCCAAGTGCTTGACGGCCGATGGCAAGGCAATGCCCAGCGGTGCGGCCAGCTCGCTCACCGAGGCCGGGCCTCGGCTCAAGAGGCCCAGCATGTTGCGACGGTGCGCATCGGCCAGCGCGAAGAACATGCGGTCGAGCCGTGCCGGGTCGGCGGTAGAGCGCACCTCAAACGCCCTGTGGGTCGAAGAAGCGGCGCGACAAGCCGGCGCGCCCCGGGTAGTACTGGAAGAACGGGCGTGCCTCGTCGATGGCGCGCGCCACCGAAGGGTGGTCCATCAAGCGGTCGAAGTAAGCGGCCAGGTGAGTGTGTTGCGGCGCGAGGGGCACGTAGGTCACGGCGTAGAACAAGGCTGGCGCGGCCGCGCAATCGGCCAGGCTGAACGCCGCATCGGCCACCCAGGTGCGGCCCTCCAGGTGGTGGTCGATCCACGCATAGGCCGACAGCAGGCCTTCGCGGGCGCGGGCCACGTTGATGGCGTCGCGGTCGGCTTCAGGGCGAAGCAGGTCGGCGGTGAAGGCCTGCATCGGCGTCATCACGTACTGGTCAAAGAGGCGGTCCCACAGGCGCACCTGCAGCGCCTCGTCGGGGTCGAGCGGGATCAGCGTGCGGCCGGGCGGGGCGTGGTGGCGCTGCAGGTGCTCGATGATGATGCTCGTCTCGGGGATGGGCCGCCCCTGGTCCACCAGCAGCGGCATCTTGCCCGTGGGCCACAGCGCCAGGAAGGCCGCGCGCTCGGCCGCGTCGCCCAGGTTCAGCAGACGTTTGTCGACCCCGATGGCCAGCTCGTCGAGTGCGATCAAGACCTTGTGGCAGTAGGACGAGAGCGGGTGGTAGTGAAGCGTCAGCGTGGTCATTCGGGGCTCGCGCATTGTTTCCAATGTTGGAAAGTATCGATGCCGCAGTCTTGCCCGTCAAGAGAGCTGGGCGCGGGCGGTGACGATGCTTCCGCCCTCAGCCCGCCGCAGGCAGCGACAGCCGCGCGCTGAGGCCACCCGCGTCGGCGGTGGCCAGTGCGAGGTCTCCGCCGTACAAGCGCGCCAGGTCCACCACGATGGCGAGGCCGAGCCCGCTGCCGTCGCGGCTCTCGTCCAGGCGCACACCACGCTGCAGCACGGCGGCGCGCTGCTCGGGCGCGATGCCCGGACCATCGTCGTCGACCGTGATCAGCAGCCACGGCCCCTCTCGCCTCGCCTTGACGGTCACCACGCCACGCGCGCTGCGGCAGGCGTTGTCGAGCAGGTTGCCCAGCATCTCCTGCAGGTCTTGCTCCTCCCCCGCAAAGGCAAGGTCGCCCGGGACACCATCAGTGCCCAGATCCAGGTGGCGGTCTGCGTGCAACTTGTCCATCGCCCGCAGCAGGCTGGCCAGCACCGGTGCAAGCAACGTCCGCTGCCCCGGCACATGCTGCGTGGCCGCTGCGCGCGCGCGCGCCAGATGCCAGTGCATCTGGCGCTCCGCGACCTGGACCTGCTCGGCCACCAGCGCCGAGAACTCGGACGGCCCGGCCTGGCGTGCCGCTTGGCCCAGGATCGCCAGCGGCGTCTTCAGGGCATGCGCGAGATTGCCCGCCTGGGCTCGGGCACGCTCCACCACCTCGGCATTGCGATCGAGCACGCCGTTGAACTCATCGATGAGCGGCTGCAGCTCGGTCGGAAACCGGCCCTCCAGGCGCTGCTGCCGACCTTCTCGCACGCGCTGCAGCCCCTGTTGCATCGTCTTGAGCGGGGCCAAGCCAACGGCCACCTGGGCCAGCGCCGCCAGCGCGAGCAGCAGACCCAGACCCACGAGCGAAGCCGCCAGAACCCCGGCAAACCGTTCGACGGCGGCCAGGGCGTCGCGTGTGTCACCCGCGACGATCAGGCGCCATCGCGAGTCGGTGGGCTCAGACGCATGCAAAGAACGCTCGACCACGCGCAGGACCTCGCCCCTGGGGCCGGCAAGCTCGTGCCGGTGCACGGCGCCATCGGCCAGCGCATCGGCGGGCAGTAGGAGCCCGGCATCCCACAGCGAGCGCGAGCGCAGAACGCTTCGGCGTTGCCCGGCGTCGCCGGGGAGCGGCTTGATCTGCAAGGGCTCGATCTGCCAGTAGAGGCCCGAGTACGGCTTCTCCCAGCGCGGGTCGCTCATGCCTCGCGGGCCGATGACCGGCCGCCCCTGGGCATCGAACTCGAGGCGCGCCGTCAGTTGGTCAAGGTGCTGCGACAAGGTGGCGTCGAACTGCTGCTGCACATGATCGCGGAACAGCCCGGTGAGCCACCCGTGCGCCCCGGCGAGCGCCAGCACCAGCGTCACCAGCGTGGCACCCAGCAGCCTCAGGCGCAGCGAGCCGACGCGGTGCCAGTGCCTCTTCACGCCGCCGCCAGCCTGTAACCCTGGCCGCGAACGGTCTCGATCAGACCCGGTGGCAACTTCTTGCGCAGGCGGCCCACGAAGACCTCGATGGTGTTGGAGTCGCGATCGAAGTCCTGCGCGTAGATGTGCTCGGTCAGCTCCGCGCGCGAGACGACCGTGCCCGGTCGGTGCATCAGATAGTCGAGCACCTTGTACTCGTGGCTGGTGAGTGCCACCGTCTGGCCGGCCAGCGTGACGCGGCCGCTGCGCGTGTCCAGGGCGAGCTCACCGCATCGAAGCACCGGCGAGGCCTGACCGGCCGCACGGCGGATCAGCCCGCGCAGCCGGGCCAGCAGCTCCTCCATGTGGAAGGGTTTGGTCAGGTAGTCATCGGCACCGGCGTCGATGCCGGAGACCTTGTCGCTCCAGTTGTCGCGCGCGGTCAGGATGAGCACCGGCGTGGCCCGGCCGGCATCGCGCCAGCGCTTGAGCACGGTCAGCCCGTCGACAAGGGGCAGGCCCAGGTCGAGCACGACCGCGTCGTAGGGTTCGGTGTCCCCCTGGAACTGGGCGTCGCGGCCGTTGTCGGCTTCGTCCACGGCATAGCCCGCGTCTTCAAGGCCCAAGCGCAGTTGGGCACGCAGTGTGGGGTCGTCTTCAACCAGGAGCAGTCGCACGGTTTCGAGCCTATCAGGGGTGGGCCATCAGGGGCGAGCCTCGGGCTTGCGCGCACGCTCCTTGCGCTGCAAGACCGCGCCGCTGGCGGCATCGAGTTCGAGCTTGACCAGCCGACCACCGGCTTGAAGCAGCTTGATCTCGTAGACCCAGCGGCCGTCTTCTTGTTCGAGCTCCACCTCCAGCACCTGGCCCGGGTGTTCCCGCTCCAGGCGCTCCAGCACGCTCTTGAGCGGGAGCACCTTTCCAGACTGAACCGCCGCGCGCGCCCGATCGTGGTCGTTGTCCGCCAGCGCCAGCGGGCTCGCGAGGGCCATCGCCAGCACGACAGCGAGATGCGACAGGAACGGGTGGGAGGTGGGGTGCACAAGGCGATTGTCCGGAGCCGAGTCTGAACAAACGATGAACGGCCGCTTCAGATGCCGTTCAAGCCCGGCTTCGCACACTGCGACCCATCACTTGCCCTGGAGCCCCATCGTGAACTTGCACACTCTTTCGCCTGCCTTGCTCGTTGCCACCGTCGCGTCCAGCCTCTGGATGCCGGCGCGTGCCGCTGACACGACCGCGGCGCAACAACTGGCCCACTGGAGCACGCAGGCCGGCACGCCTGGCAACGCCGGCCGCGGCCAGACCTTCTTCAACAGCAAACACGGTGGCGAGTGGTCGTGCGCCTCGTGCCACGGCACGCCACCCACCGGCAGCGGCAAGCACGCCAACACGGGCAAGACCATCGACCCCTTGGCCCCGGCGTTCAACCCGAGAGCCTTCACCGACTCGGCCCGCGTAGACAAGTGGTTCCGCCGCAACTGCAAGGACGTGCTGGCCCGCGAGTGCAGCGCCACCGAGAAGGCCGACGTGCTGGCCTACCTCGCCGGCCTCAAGTGAGACCCCACCCCCGTGAACTGGAGTGACTTGCCATGAACATGAATCTGCCCCGCGCGCTGCTGGCTGCAAGCCTCGGCCTCACCTCGCTCGGTGCGGCGCTGGCCGATGGAGGCTCGGCCATGCCGAGCCAGGTGCCACCCGCCTACACCCAGGAGTGCGGCTCCTGCCACACCGCCTACCCGCCGGGCATGCTGCCCGCCCGTTCATGGCAGCGCGTCATGAGCGGCCTGGACCGGCACTACGGCTCCGATGCCTCACTCGATGCCGCGACGGTGCGGCAGCTCAGCACCTGGCTCCAGGCCCATGCCGGCACCTACAAGCGCGTGTCGGAGGAACCGCCGCAGGACCGGATCACCCGATCCGCCTGGTTCGAGCGCAAGCACCGCAAGGTCGAACCGGCGGTGTGGCAACTGCCCAGCGTCAAGAGCGCGGCCAACTGCGCGGCCTGTCACACAGGCGCTGACCAGGGCCGGTTCGACGACGACAACCTGCGCATGCCGGAGGGCCTGACGCCGCGGCAGCGCCGGGCCTGGTTCGACTGAAAGCTCAAGGAGATCCACATGAACGCCTCACCCTCCGCCGCGGTTGGCTCCAGCGACCGCGCAAGCATTCCGGCAGCCAGCCGGCTCGTGGTCGACGCGCCGACGCGCATGTTCCATTGGCTGTTTGCGCTGAGCTTCGTCGGTGCGTACGTCACTGCCGAAAGCGAGCATTGGCGACTGCTGCACGTGAGCTTGGGCTACGCCTTTGCCGGCCTGCTGGTTTTCCGCGTGCTGTACGGCCTCTTCGGGCCTCGCCAGGCCGGGCTGGGCTTGCTGTGGCGCCGCCTCGCAGGCGTTCCGGCCTGGCTTCGCTCGCTGCGCTCCCTGGTAGTGGCGCGCTCGTTCTCGGCGGTCAACTGGCGCCAGGGCCAGAACCTGACCATGGCGCTGGCCGTCGTGGCGATGCTGGCGCTGGTGGTGCCGCTCGTCCTCAGCGGCTATGGCACCTACAACGACTGGGGTGACGTGCTCGGGGGCGACTGGCTCGAGGAGGTGCACGAGTTCGTCGGCAATGCCTTCCTCACCTTGGTGCTGATGCATCTGGCGTTGATCGCGGTGCTGAGCTTGCTGCGGCGCCAGAACCAGGCCCTCCCGATGCTCACCGGCCGGGTGCGCGGAAACGGGCCGAACCTGGTGCGCCACAACCGAGCCTGGCTGGCAGGCCTGCTCCTGTTGGCCGTGGCGGCCTTCGGTGCCTGGCAGTGGCGCGATTCGCCGCGTGGATTGATCCCGCTCGGCAAGGGCGGCGGAAGCTCGGTCGACATCCGGCCCCACGGCAGCGAAGCTGCAGTGCGCAACCACCGAGGCAATCGCCCCGAGGCCACGATGAACCTGATGGCCGCGTGGCTGCCGCCGCTGCGCGCCGCCTTTGCACCTGGCAGCCGCTACGCCATCGAGGCGCTGGAGCCGGCGCATGCGCGGCGTGCAGCCAGCCCCCTCAAGTGCGGCGAAGCCACTCCATTGCAGCATCTCGGGAGCTGAACGCCTTGGCCCAGTAGCCGCGCTCGTTCGCAAACCTGGCCCCGAAGCCGACCACTTGCGCTGCATGCGGGTCTTCGCGCACCAGCGCGACCTGGATGGCAGGGTCCCACCCGAGCGAGTCGAGTTCGAGCACGATGGTGTGGGTCACGGTGGTGGAGGCCCGGCCCGTCAAGCCACCGACATAGAGCACACGCTTGAGCTCCCGCGCACGGCACTCCTTGGCCATGCGAGCCCACAGCGCGCGTTCGCGCGCGAGAAAAGCAGCCTCGACGGTGTCGCGATCACCCGATGTCTCGACGATCAAAATGCCGTCGTTCTCGGTCAACTCCACGTGGTAGCGGTCCATCGGCGATCAATCTATTCGATCTGACGCGCCGTTTCCTCTCAGGTTTACACGCAGGGGTGGGGCAAATGTCACAAGCGATCCGGCATTGCGAAGACGCTGCCGGCATGAAGGTCTGCGAGATGCTGTTGCAGGTCCTCACTCTGGCCTGGCGCGGTTGCTCATTGGGCGTGAACAGACCCTGGATCCAGGGCAGGCATACCGCAATCGGGAGCCGAGGCCGTCAAGCGACCACGGCCACGCCGTGATCTGCCCGGTCCGTCAGGATCTCGAACGCAGCCCGATGCGCAGTCTTCAAGGTTCGTGCGGGTTGCCCAGGGCGCTCCACGGTGATTTCTGCACTGGCCAGCTTGGTGTTGAGGCAGGTCTTCGCACCGCCGGGCGGGTTCTGATAGCTCAAGCCGACAAAGGCCGAGGCGGGCGCATGAATGCGGCCATGCACACGGGCGTGAGGGCCCTTCGCATCAATCGCCCAGGTGAAAAAATCAAACACGCCGGACGAGCGATAGGCCTGCCAGAGCCCGTTCAGCGCCATCTCCTGCCCCTGGTCGCGCAGCACGACAAAGGTCATGCGAGGGCTCCAGAAGGGGCCGAGCTTCACCTGGGCGGTGGCGCACTCCAGGAAGGAGTCCGGCGCGTTGTCGAAGCCCGCGACCTGACCCCAGGCGTAGCGATCGGTGTGCCGGCTGCCCCAGTTGTGGTTCTGGCTGCCCCTCCAACCGTCGATCTCGATCGGGTGGCCATCGACGAAGAGGGTCCCGGTGTAGACGGCGTTGGGACTCCCCACCAGGACCTTGGCTTTGGGGAACCCGCGCTCATACAGCGCCTCGGGCAGCAACAACAGGGGTGGCTCGTGGCCCGCATAGCGCAGATCCCATTGGAGCGTGTGAGATGGCGACGATGCGTGGCCCTGCAGTGCGCCGTCCGCCAGCGTTGCGCCGCCGATGCGCACGCCCAGTTGGGTGTGGGAGAACTTGCATTCCGAGACCGGAACCACCTGCTTCACCGCGGCGATGCGTTGGCTCTCACCATCGAAATAGATTGCCCACAGCTCACCGCACGCCTCATCGGGCCGCGCTTGAGTGCGCAAGACGGTGTAGCGAATCCAGAAGGCCAGAGGCCGCGTCGGGTGGTTGGCGCGCTGAAAGTAGCTCTCGTAGAAGCCCGACGAATCTTCCGGCCTGTAGCGAGATGCGTTCGGGGCAAGGCGGGTGGGTGTCATGTCATCAATTGGCCGACGGCCTCATGCAAGGCGTGGTTGTTGGGAGCCAAGCGCGCATCTTGCCTCGGGCAGGCCAAGCAACGACTACCACCCGTCAACTTCACCGAGCGTGAGGCCGCAGTCGGCCAAGAGCGGTGGCCTGAGGCTGTCAGCCTTGTGGCAGTTCAGCTCGCGGTCACGAAACCCGGTGTGACGGCAGCGGCGTTACGCAGCAGGTCGAACTCTTCATCCGTGAGTGCCTGCACCGCGACATCGAAGTGGCACAAGGTGCCCCAGATCTCTCCGTGCGCGAGGATCGGCACACCGTGATAGCTCACCATGACGCCTTGGTAGGGGTGACCATCCAGGCGGCGATCGCTCGCGGAATCGCTGGTCTGGAACAGCCCGTCGCGGATGACGAACTGACAAAAGCTGGTCTCGAAAGGCACCTCGGCCAGAAATGCCGGACGAACCTCACCCGCCTTGTCATGCAGCAGCACATTCTTCAGCGTGTTGCCGTCGAGCCGGTACACCGCCGAGTACCGATGTGCAACACCGGCATTGAGGAATGCGAGTGCAGTGTCCACGCCCGCTGAAGCGAGTTTGGCCTTGAACGTATCGATGTCTCGCGCTCCAGTCATCGGTGCAGTGTAGGGGGTCGGGCACGAAGACGTACCTTGTGCACACCAAATGAACGCCTCGCCGGCTCGTTGCGAGCCAGGCGCAGGCTTCTGCCACCGGCGCGCTCTCACACGCGCTACCGCGATCTTTACCTTGCCTTGCGGGACGCTTCCCGTGTCTCGGCGAATGCGCTGCGCCCGAGCCAGCGCCACAGGTCGCGGGTATCGCGCGCCCCACCGCGCACGCGGACCGCACGGCTTTCCACGGCTTCGAGGGCATCGCGGTCGCCGCTCCAGATTTCGGTCAGCGCCAGCACGGTCGATTCGACCACCAAGGTGGGTTCTGGCCCCGGGTCGTCGCGGCACAGATCGGAACTGCCGCTCTCGACGATCAACCACCAGCGGCGCTCGCCAGCGGGCGCGTCGGTGAAGCGGAACTGGATGAGCACCGAACGGTCGCCCGGAAACTCGTCGAGCTTCACGAAGCGGCGGATGTCCCACATCAGGAAGCCCGCGTCGAGTTGACCGTGCTTGAGGCGGCTACCGATCCAGCGCGCACCCCATTCGCCGAGCGCCATGACGATGGGGCGCAGCTCCTCGCCGGCGCCGGTCAAATGGTATTCAGCAGAACCGCCAGCCGCGCCAACGACGCGTTTGAGGACGCCGATCTCCTCGAGCTTGCGCAACCGCTGCGTCAGCAGCGATGCCGACATGCGCGGCACCCCGCGGCGAATGTCGTTGAAGCGTGTGCTTCCGCAGAGCAGCTCGCGCACGACGAGTGGTGTCCAACGCTCACCGAACACCTCGGCGCCGCGGGCGACCGTGCAGAACTGGCCATAGTCGATCATGGTCCGAGCGTACAGGATGCGATGTCCGCAGGCGAGTCCAGATTCTGTACCGCCACCCGATGGATGGCGTGCGTCTGGGCAGGTGCAATTTCTGGACTGGCCCTGCCACCCGTTTGGAACGACAGTCTCCTCAGCCGTCGATACCCGGCGGCCCTTGATGACAGGAGACACGCGATGAACACCGTACTGCAAGCCGCCGCGCCGGCCACTTTCGACGCTGAGAAGTTCAAGTCCACAACCCGCGCCCAATGGCAGAGCGCCGCCGAGGCATGGCACCAGTGGGGCCCGTTCATCGGCAGCTGGCTGGGCGATGCCACCGAGGCGATGTTCGAAATGGCGCGCGTTGGCCCGGGGTGCCGCGTTCTCGACGTCGCCGCAGGGGCTGGCGAACAGTCCCTGGCGGCGGCTCGCCGCGTCGGTGCCGGCGGCCACGTGCTCGCCACAGATATTGCGCCGGCTCTGTTGGCCCATGCCGAGCGCGACGCGCAGGCCGCCGGCCTCGGCAGCATCGTCGCGACGCGGGAGATCGATGGCGAGGCGCTCACGAGCTTGCCGGCGGCTTCGTTCGACGTCGCGATCAGCCGCGTCGGGCTCATCTACTTTCCCGACCAGCAGCGCGCACTGGCGGGCATGAAGCACGCGCTCAAGCCAGGCGGGCGCGTCGCGGCGATCGTCTATTCGACGCCCGAGCGCAATGGCTTCTTCTCGATCCCCGTGAAGATCATCCGCGAGCGTGCCAAGCTTCCGGCACCGCTGCCTGGACAGCCGGGCCCGTTCTCCCTCGGCGGTGAAGGCGCCCTCGAGGCCACCTTCGCCAAGGCGGGATTCAAGGACATTGCGGTCCGCCGTGTCCCCTCACCGGTGAAGCTGCCCAGTGCGAAAGAGTGTGTGCGCTTCGAGCGCGAGTCTTTTGGCGCGCTGCACCAGATGATGTCCGCACTCGATGAGCATCAACGTGCGCAGGTCTGGCATGACATCGAGGCAGCGCTGGCCGCGTTCGAAACGAAGGAAGGCTTCATCGGCCCGTGCGAGATGCTGGTTGGCGTGGGAACGGTGTGATGCCGCTGGAGCAGTAGCCCGGGCCCGCCGAAACAGGCCCACGGCAGCGGCGTCGCTCGGTGCGTGATCAAGGCCGCGCGGGCCCCTGGCGGTCGCGTGCACCGAGCTTTGGCACCAGCATGCCCACCTGCTTGCGATACAGCCGATAGCGTTCGCCGAACTGCGCGATGAGGTCGCGCTCCTCGAACCAGATACCGATCAGGATGTAGCCCGTGCAGGCTGCGGCAAAGAGCAGGTGGCCTGCGCTCATCTGCGGTGTGGCCCAAAACGCGAGCACGAAGCCGAGGTAGATCGGGTGCCGAACATACCGGTAGAACAGCGGCGTGTGGAACGTGGGGGTCGGCAGCGCCTGGCCGCGCAGGTGGGCCCACACCTGGCGCAGACCGAAGAGCTCGAAGTGATTGATCAAGAAGGTGCTGATCAGAAGCACGCCCCAGCCCAGCCAGAACACGCCATGCAAGGCGAAGCGGGCAACGGGGTCGCTCACGGACCACAGCACGGGCTCGGCGATGGGCCGCCATTGCCAGAGAAGCAGCGCGAGCGCGGCGGTGGCCGCGAGCACATACGTGCTGCGTTCCACCGATTCGGGAATCACCTTTGTCCACCAACGCTTGAAGCCACGCCGCGCCATGACGCTGTGCTGTACGGCAAACAGCCCCAGCAGCCCGAGATTGACGGCCAGCGTTTCGGCGAGCGGCGCGGCGGCGCCACTGTCGATGGTCTTGGGCAGCAGCGGCAGGTTGCCGACAAAGCCGATGGCGTAGACGAAGGTGGCGAGGAAGAAGAGGTAGACCACCAATCCATAGAGAGCGGCGAGGATTGCCATGATGTGTCTCCGGCTGAATGACTGGGGAGGTGACGAGTCGGGTCAGTGGCCCGCCTCGCAACCACGCAGTGCGCAATTGCGGGCCGGCCCGGCTGCGCTACGGCACCTCGCCGCCCGGTGGACTGCACGGCGGGCGGCAGACCGCGGCTTGTTCGAGCGCGCAGCGGCGCGGTGCGACGGTGTCGGCCTGCGTTTTCATCGCGCCCACCCGCGGTTCTCCAGCACCTGCGCAATGCGCAGTGCGGCGCGCGCCGCGCCGTCGGTTTCAACCGGCCGGTAGCGCACGGGCTCGTGCATCGCGGCCAGCGCGCGCCGGGCCAGCTGGGCTGGGTCCAGCGTCGCCGCATAGTCCATCGAGCGGTCGGCGGCGTAGTTGGCCAGGCGCTGGCGCACGTGCACGCATTGTTCGAAGTGGCGCTGCAGCGGAAAGCTCAGGAAGGGCCGGCGCGTGGCCACCAGCTCCATCGTGGTCGACAGCCCGCCTTGCACCAGCGCCAAGTCGCAGCAGGCCAGGTGTTCGTACAGGTTGTGCACGTAGGGCCGCACCTCCAGCCCGGGCTGCGGCTCGAACGCGTCGGTCGACAGGCGCGGGCCGGTGACGAGGATCAGGCGCAGCTCGGGCAGCTCGCGCTTCATGCGCGGGAACGCCGCCGCGATGTTGTGCAGCAGGTGCCCGCCGGTGGCCGTGCCGCCCACTGCAGCGATGGCGATCTTCTCGTCGCTGCGGTAGCCGTGCCGCTCGCGCAACCGCTCGGTGTCGGCCAGTGCGGCCGGATCGAAGGGCAGGCAGTAGCCGCAGTAGCAGAAATTCCGGTCGGTCCAGTCGCGGATGCCGGGCAAGCCGGGGCCGAAGGGGCGCTCGGTCACGTCTTCGCGGTTGCCGACGAAGATGGCGGCATCTCGCAGGTAGGGGTAGCGAGCCACGTGTTCGATGTCGTCGGCATTGCGGTCGGCGCACAGGGCGGCTTCACGCTCGTTGCCTTCTTCCATCGGCAGGCAGCCGACGAAGTCGGTGAGGAAGACGTAGGGCTGGCGCTTGAGCTCCGGGTTCTCGTGGTAGTGGTAGTCCACATCCCAGGCCTCGTCGCCGATCACGATGTCGTAGTGCTCGGCCTCCATCAGGTCGACGAAGGTCATGAAGTTGTGGCTCATGATCTCGTCCATCGTGCGCAAGGCGAAGAAGGCCGACAGGTCGTGTTCGCCGGCCACCTGCTCGAAGTGGCGGCTCTCGTTGGCCAGGCGCTGCGTGATCGGGTGCAGGCGTTCGCCTTCACGCTCGAGGTAACGCCCAGCCGGATCGACGGTGAACCAGTCGATCGCCAGATCAGGCTGCAACTTGCGCAGCTCTCGCGCGATGGCCAGGTCGCGCTGCACGTGGCCCAGGCCGATGGGGCTGGAGATGAACAGCGCGCGGCGTGGGCGCTTCATGGCGCGCACCCAAGTGCGCTGGCGCGGCGCGCCCGCGATGAACGCGCGCAGCGTGCGATTGAAGAGCACCGGGTCGCGCGCCGCCGTGACATGGCCGCCACCGGCGACGGTGAGCATCTTCGAGCCCGGCACCAGCGCATGGATCTCCTGGCCCTTGGCGTAGGGCACGCGCCGGTCATCGTCGCCATGGATCACCAGCGTCGGGCAGCTGACGCGGCGCGCCAGCTCGCGCACGTCGTTGCCGAGCCACGCGTTGCGACACCAGCTCAGCCATTCGGCGCTGGTGGCCCAGGCGTAATGCACACCGTCTTCATACGGCTTCGTCGAATGCGGCTCGTTGAAGATGGTGCCCATGAACCAGTCGACATAGGCAGGCCAGTCGCTGCTCAGCAACTCGCCCTCCAGCTTCAGGCGCTGCGCGCGCGCCTCGCCGTCTGGCAACGAATCGGCAAAGCCGCCGGCCGTGACCACATGCGTCACGCGCTGCGGTTGTTCGGCCGCCAGGCGCAGCACGGTCAGCGCCGCAGCCGAGATGCCGACCAGTGCCACGCGCTCGACACCGAGCGCATCGAGCACAGCCACGAAGTCGGCATAAAAATGGTCGAAGCTGTATGCGCCCTGCCCCATCGGCCGATCGGAGCGGCCGTTCCCGCGGCCGTCGGTGGTGACAACACGGAAGTGCCGCGACAGGTAGGGCACCGCGCCCTTGAGCATCTGGCTGTGCACGATCTGGAACGGCGGCGCAAAGGCGACCCAGGGGCCGCTGTCACCCCACACCGCGTACCAGATCTTCACGCCGTCGCGATCGATGAACCCCTCGCGCACGGGCTGCACGGTGTCGTACGGCGAGGCCGCGGCAGCCGGCACCGCACCGGGCTCGGGCAAAGGGCCTGCGAGCAGGCCGAGCCGCTCGGGCACAGGGCGGTTGGGTGTGTTCATCGGCGGCTCCTTCGGCGGGCAGCGGGCTCGGTGCCCCCTGTGGCGTTGGCGGCCTTGGCGTCCAGCGACTCCAGCAGCCACTGAACGGCATCGAGTGCCGCGCGATGCTGGACCTGCTCTTCTTTCACGCCCAGCAGGTCGGCGAACTCCATGCCCAGCCAGAACTCCGAGATCCAGCAGGCGATGACGTCGGGCGTGAACGGTGGCGGCAACTTCGTGCCGTCGGCCTGCAGCGCAGCAACGGCCTCGCGCACGGCACCCAGCACCAGCTTCTTCCAGGCCAGCAGGCGCGGCAAGAACTTCTCGCGCAACCCGGGGTTGGACAGGCTGGCTGCCCACAGCTCGGCCTGCAGACGCACAAAACCCGAGGCGAGGTCGTCTTGGTAGAAACGCCGCGCATCGGCCCACTTCTGCGCAAAGCCACCGCCACCGCTATACATCGACGCCTGGCGTGCCAGCAGCCGCTGGTTCACCGCATCGAGCACGTCGATCACCAGCTGATCCTTGCTGCGGAAGTGGTAGTTGATCAGCGCATGGTTGACGCCCGCGTCCTTGGCGATCTCGCGCACGCTCAGTGCGGCATAGCCTTCGGACACCAGTCGACGGAACGTGGCATCGAGGATGCGCTCGCGGGTCTGGGTGGCGTCGCCGTCGTGCAGGCTCGATATCACGGGGCGGGGCTTGCGAACCGCAGGAGTCGGGGCCATGGTTCACCGTGTGGTTTAAACGAGTGTTCAAATGATAGGCGGCCAACGGGCGATGTCAAGCCGCGTGAAAGATGCGGCACGGCAGCGCCTTGCGCCGGTGTGAGCGCCGTTCAGCGGCCGGGGCAAGCCGCCACGGCAGCGCCGAACCGCGGGCCCACAACACCGCGGCATGCAGACCCGAACTGCACCTCGCCCGCGTGATCGGCGGCTTCCAGGCCGTCAAGCACCTGTGCGAAGCGGTAAAGCGAGAACGTCAAGTCCGCGGCGGACCGCTTGCGGCCA
>NZ_JADMJX010000328.1 GCF_018780185.1 Rhizobacter sp. | reverse complement strand
GGCAATTGGGATGAACTCGGCCGCGATGCCGGCCGCATCCGCACGGCGGTGTTCATTGAAGAGCAGGGCATCCCGATGCAGATGGAGTGGGACGAGGCCGACCCCGACCCGGGCTGCATCCACGCCGTGGCCTACAACCGCTTCGGCCAGCCGCTCGCCACCGGGCGTTTGCTGGAGCATGTGCCGGGGGTCGCCAAGATCGGGCGCATGGCGGTGACCCAGACCATGCGCAGCAGCGGGGTGGGGCGCTCGGTGCTCGAGGCGCTGATGAAGACCGCCCGCGAGCGCGGCTACCGCGAGGCGGTGCTGCACGCGCAGGCGTCAGCGGCTGCGTTCTACACACGTGCTGGCTTCGTGCCACGCGGCGTGATGTTCGAAGAGGTCGGCATCCCGCACATCGAGATGGTGCGTAACCTCTGAGCTTCGCGTGTCATCGGTGCGTCACGCCGTGGCCTTAGTCTGAGGTGAGCAAGTGTCTCGATGCCGCATCGACGCCTTGCCACCACCGAACCCCGAGGACACAACATGCACAACACGCTGCTCAAGCTCGCCCTGGTCGCCACCGCGGCCCTGGCACCCGCCTTGGCCTTCGCTGACCGCGACGGCGGCGATCACCATCATTCGCGCGACGCTTCGAGCGTTCAACTGGGGCCGCGCCCCTTCTTCCTGGTCAATGACATGGCCGACAGCCCGCTCAAGCAGCGGCTGCTCGCCTGCGCGAAGCGCGACTCGTTCCAGCCGAGCCAGTTCTCGATCGGCCACCGCGGTGCGGCCTTGCAGTTTCCCGAGCACACCAAGGAGTCTTACGAGGCGGCCGCACGCACGGGCGCCGGCATCGTGGAGTGCGACGTCACCTTCACCAAAGACAAGGAGCTGGTGTGCCGCCACGCCCAGAACGACCTGCACACCACCACCAACATTCTGGCCACGCCGCTCGCGCAGAAATGCATCCGACCGTTCACGCCCGCGTCATTTGACGCCAACGGCACGCTGTTGGCACCCGCAACCGCCGAGTGCCGCACGAGCGAAATCACGCTGGCCGAGTTCAAGACCTTGCGCGGCAAGATGGATGCATCCAACCCCCGTGCGCGCACCGTGGCCGAGTACCTGGGCGGCACCGCCAACTTCCGCACCGACCTCTACTCAGGCCCCAGCAGCGGCACCTTGCTCACCCACAAAGAGAGCATCCAGCTGTTCAAGCAGCTCGGCGTGAAGATGACGCCCGAGCTCAAGAGCCCGAGCGTCGCGATGCCTTTCGAAGGCTTCACGCAGCAGGCCTATGCGCAGAAGATGATCGACGAGTACAAGCAGGCACGTGTGCCGGCGCGTCATGTGTGGCCGCAGTCGTTCGACAAGAACGATGTGCTGTACTGGGTGCAGAACGAGCCGGCTTTCGGCCGCCAGGCGGTCTACCTGGATGACGCCAACACCGTGGCCGACCTGCCGAGCGCCGCCGAGCTGGCTGCCTACCGTGCGCAAGGCATCCGCATCGTGGCACCGCCGCTCTTCGCGCTGCTGAGCGCTGATGCCAACGGCAACATCATGCCGTCGCAGTACGCGGCCAATGCCAAGAGGGCGGGCCTCGACATCATCACCTGGACACTGGAGCGTTCGGGCATCCTGGCCGATGGTGGCAATGGTTTCTACTTCCAGACCTTCGACACCGCCATTCAGCGTGAAGGCGACGTGATGCGCGTGCTCGACGTGCTGGCCAACCAGGTCGGCGTGCTGGGCGTGTTCTCAGACTGGCCCGCGACCGTGACCTTCTATGCCAACTGCGCCGGCCTGAAGTAGCCTAGAAAACAGTGCTGGGTGAGGAGGAGCGCCTGCGGCGCGAGCCTTCAGGCTTGAGCAGGCTTCGCACCCGGGTCTTGCGCACCGGGGCGGCCTCGACCGCAGCCTCTTCGCTTTCGGTCACCGCCGCCTGCGCGACGCCTTCGGACGCAATGTCGTCGGAGTAGCGCGGCGGCCAGTCTTTCAGCGTCGAGCGGCGCAGCAGCGCCATGCCGCCGGCGGGGCTGAAGGTGCGCTCCAGCACATGGGTGACCAGGCGCTTGTTGACGCGCTCGGTCACCACCAGCGTGGTGCAGCGGGTGCCGTAGTTGGCGTCGGGCGTGCGGATGAAGGCCGACGACAAGGCCCGCTCCAGGTCGTGCGAGATGCCGGTCGAGGGCAGTTGTTCGTCGGGGGCGGGCGTGCGGTCGGCGAGGGCGTCGAACAAGCGTGTGGTGAGAACGTCGAGCGATTCGCTGGTGTCGATCGCGTCGCGCACCTGGTCTTTCAGCGCGACCACCTTGGGCCAGGGCGTGTCGAGCGAAGCGTTCGACAGACCATACAGGCCACGCTCCAGGCGCACCGGGTTGGCGTCGAGGTTGGAGGCGAAGAAACATTCACCACGGTGGAAATCGGCCGCCACCAGGTTGAAGCCGTTGTGGCCTGACAGCGCAGCGTGCATCCAGAAGCGGTCGGGCGTCAGGTCACCCGCCAGCCAACGCGGCACGATCACGCCGCGTGATGGCGCCGACGGATCTTTCGGCCCGGGGTTGCGCACGTTGGTGACGAGTGCGAGGCGGCCTTGTGTGGTGAGGCCCAACCAGGTGCCACCGGCTTCGAGGTCGCGGCCACCCAGGATGTCGGGCAGGCCGGGGCCGGGTGACCACCAACTCAGGCGTGCGGCGGGGCGTTTGAAGAACTCGTCGCGGTTGGTGGCCACCACCAGCGGGAAGCGACGCGACTGATCGAGAGCCAGCGCTACGAGGCACATGCGTCGAAGCCCTCAACGTGGCGCGGGCCGCTGATCAGCGAAGCCAGCTTGGCATGGGCGGCGGTCTCGATCTCACTTTGCAGCAAGTCGCTGATGCCGTTGGGGCTCAAGGGCGCGGCGTAGGTTTCCATCCAGGTGTGCAGTCCATCTGCCGCTTCGGGGCGGCGCAGCAGCCGTGTCTGCAAGCCCGGGTGCCGTGCCCGCAAATCAGCTTGCAGGGCCAGCGCCGCGTCGTGCAAGACGGCCGCGTTTTCAGTCGTCGTTCGATAGTAGATGAACAACTCGCGCACGATGAACCTGCAAATGACGGCGGCGTGAACTGTTGCCGCGGATGGCGGGCTGCGTTGTTTCAGGCGGCCTCGACGGGCACCGCGTAAGGCAACTCGGCCTGCACAAGTTGCGGGCCCTCGGGGCTGCCCAGGTGCAGGCTGCCGTTGCCCAGCGCCGAAAGTTTCAACTCGACCAATGTGCTGTGGCCCGCCGCATTGGCCACCAGCCCGGCCGGCTGGCTGGGGTCTGCACTGTGAAAAACTTCCTGGCCGGCGGTGGCTGTGGCGTCGCTGCTGAATAGAAAGGTGCGCCGCTTGATGGTGCCGCGGTACTGGCTGCGGGCCACGATCTCCTGGCCGGGGTAGCAGCCCTTCTTGAAGTCGACACCGCCGAGCAACTCATAGTTGAGCATCTGCGGCACGAACTGGTCGACCGTGGCGGCCTCGATGTTCACCACGCCGCTGGTCACCTCGCCCCAGCGCCACGTGGCCGGGTCGAGCGCGGGCAGGTCGGGTGGCGTCACATCGGTCGGCGCGGCCCACAGGTAGCGCAGCGTGCCAGCGGCATCAGGCAGGCGAATGATCTCGGCGCCGTCGCGCCCGGTCTTGCCCCATACCGCAGCCGGTGCGGCGTCGCCGAGCCAGGCCGATGCCGAGGGGCCCGCGAGGCCGAGCAATTGCCACTGCCCGCTGGCATCGCTGAGCTTGCACTTGGCGCGCAGCACAAACATCGAGAGGCGCTTCATCGTGGGCGCGAGCAGGTCGGCGCTGCAGGCCAGCAGCACTTCGTCGTCGGCACGCTTCCAGCCGATGAAGCTTGCCAACAGCCGCCCCTTGGCCGAGCAATAACCGGCCAGGCGCGCGTGCGAGCCGTCGAGCAGCGCAAAGTCGTTGGTCAGTTGGCCGTGCAGGAAGCTCGCGGCCTCGGCGCCATGGGCGCGGATCAGCCCCCAGTGGGGAAGGGGAGCGGCGCCGTTCAGAGGGGTGGGGGTCGTCATGCGCCGATTATCATCAGACCCCATGAGCCAACTGATATCAGGGTTGATGCGCCACGCCGCACGCCCCCACTGCTTGTGAAGTTTCTGCGCCGGCTCTTTATGTCGATCGTGCTGCTGGCCGTGTTGGCCGCAGGCGCAGCGGTGGCTGCGGCTGTGTGGTGGCTGGAGCAGCCGCTGCAGCTGGCGAGCAGCACGGTCGAAGTGTCGATCGAGCCCAAGACCTCACCCCGAGAAGTCGCCAACGCCTGGGTGCAGGCCGGGGTGCGGGCCGATCCGTTCTTGTTGTATGAGTGGTTTCGCTGGTCGGGCCAGGCGCGCAAGATCCGCGCGGGCAGCTATGCGGTCGGCCCTGGCGTCACCCCAAGAACCCTGCTCGACAAGATGGTGCGCGGCGACGAGGTCATGGCCACCGTGCGCCTGATCGAGGGCTGGACCTTCCGGCAGTTCCGTGCCGAGCTGGCGAAGGCGCCCGACCTGAAGCAGACCACCGCGGCGCTGAGCGAGGCCGACCTGATGGCCGCGATCGGCGCGCCCGGCGTGGCCGCCGAAGGTCGCTTCTACCCCGACACCTACGCCTTCAGCAAAGGCGCGAGCGACCTGGTGGTGCTCAAGCGCGCCTACCGCACCATGCAGCGCCAGCTCGATGCGGCCTGGGCCGAGCGCGCGGCCAACACGCCGCTGCGCAGCGCGAACGACGCGCTCATCCTGGCCTCGATCGTTGAAAAGGAAACCGGCGCCGCGAAAGACCGTGGCCTGGTGGCCGGCGTGTTCGTCAACCGCCTGCGCATCGGCATGCCGCTGCAAACCGATCCGACGGTGATCTATGGCCTGGGTGAGCGTTTCGACGGCAACCTGCGCAAGCGCGACCTGCTGGCCGACACGCCCTACAACACCTACACCCG
>NZ_JADMJX010000132.1 GCF_018780185.1 Rhizobacter sp. | reverse complement strand
CAGCAAGACTTCGTGCTGGTGGTGCAAGACAACGGCCGCGGCATCCCGATGGAGCTCGACGGCAAGCTCGACCGCGGCCACGGCATGGCCAGCATGAAGCACCGCGCCAAACAGATGCAGGGCCAATGCCTGGTGGAGTCGGGCCCGGGCTACGGAACCGTGATCCGGCTCACGCTTCCGCTGGGGACGGCGTGACCCCCGACTGCTAGCATTCACTCTTGCTTTTCAACTCGAAGGCGGTGGCCATGAACAAGATCCTGTTGCTAGAAGACCTGCCTGAGATCCGCGCCTGGTTGAAAGCACTGGCTTTGCAGGTGTTTCCGCAGGCCCACATCTTCGAGGCCGCGCGGGTGCACGACGCGCTGGCGCTCATCACCGCCGAACGTTTTGAAGTCGCGCTGATCGACCTGGGCCTGCCCGATGGCTCCGGTGTCGACGTGGTCGCCGCCCTGCGCGAGGCCCAGCCCGAAGCGCAGTCGGTGGTCGTCACCATCCACGACGACGACGACCACCTCTTCCCCGCGCTGCAGGCCGGCGCCTTTGGCTACCTGCTGAAGGAACAACCGCGCGAGCACTTCGTCGAGCAGTTGCAGCGCATCAGCCAGGGTGAGCCGCCGCTGTCGCCCGCCATTGCGCGCCGTGTGATCGCCTACTTTGCGAAGCAGAACAAACCGCAGGAGCGCCCGCAGAACCTGCCGCACGTGTCGCTCACCGACCGTGAAAACGAAGTGCTGCTGTGGGTGGCCAAGGGCTTCACGCTGCCCGAGATCGGCGTGCAGCTGAACCTGTCGCGCCACACCATTGCCGACTACGTGAAGCAGATCTACCGCAAGCTCAACGTGAGCTCGCGCGCCGAAGCCGCGCTGGAGGCGCAGCGCCTGGGTCTCTTCCGTCGATGATCGGCCGCCTGGCGGGGCTGCTGGCCGAGAAGAACCCACCCCAGCTGCTGGTGGACGTGAACGGCGTCGGCTATGAAGTCGACGTGCCGATGAGCACCTTCTACAACCTGCCCGCGCTGGGCGAGCGGGTCACCCTGCTGACCCACTTCGTGGTGCGCGAAGACGCGCAGGTGCTGTTCGGCTTTCTCACCCATGAAGAACGCGCCACCTTCCGCCTGCTGGTCAAGATCTCGGGCGTGGGCCCGCGCACCGCGCTGTCCATCCTGTCGGGCTTGAGCGTGAGCGAGCTGGCGCAGGCGATCTCGATGCAAGAAAGCGCCCGCCTGGTCAAGGTGCCCGGCATCGGCAAGAAGACCGCCGAACGCCTGCTGCTGGAGCTCAAGGGCAAGCTCGGCCCCGACCTCGCCGGCCCCGCCAGCGTGGCAAGCGACACGCAAGGCGACATCTTGCAAGCGCTGGTGGCCCTGGGCTACAGCGACCGCGAAGCGGCGCTGGCCCTCAAGAGTCTGCCCAAGGACGTGGGCGTGAGCGAAGGCATCAAGTCGGCACTCAAGTCACTGGCCAAGTAGCACCCCCGCTGCGCGTCGCACAGCCGTGCAAAATTTGCTTACAACTTGCATTGGGTTGCGGGGGCGATTCCCGGAATTCACCCTCGCTCGATGGGGCAGGCGAATAGAATTCGCACGCGTTCCGCAGCGTTACCGCACAGGTACATGGCCGATCTGATCAACCCTCGTCTCATTGCCCGCGTGGAGCGTTCGCTGCGCAAGCGCTTGAACACCAACGTCAAGCCCCACCTGCTGCGCTGTGCAGCCCACGCCCGCACCGAAGACGAATTCATGGCCTCGGCGGCGCGCCTGCTGCTCAACGTGCAGGAGCGCCAGGAGTGGCTGGCCTCATGGGCCACCCGCCGGCACAGCGAAGCCGACGACACCACGCCCGCGGCACTCGACACCACTACGCCGGCTGGGCTCGACGCCCCATTGCAGCGCAGTTTCCGCATCACGCCGGCCCAACGCGACCGCCTGCGTGAGGCGCTGGCCCACGAACTGGGCCCGATTGCCGACCTGCTGCTCGACAACGAGTCCCGGCGTGCCGACTCGGTGAGCGAGCTGCTGACGCGGCTGGAATCGCACCTCGAAACCGAGGAGCAGCGCATCCGTTTTCGCCACGTGACGATCTCGTCCAAGATCCACTCCGGCGACTGAGCTGCCACAGCCCCGCCAGGGGTCTGGCTCAGGCCCGCCTTCGCTTTTTCATCCGCCGAGACTGTCCATGAACCTGAAGCTGAGATTCAACTTGGTGTTCGCGCTGCTGTTCGTGCTGGCCCTCGCGGTGGCCGGCGGCACGGTCTACCGGCTGGTGCAGACCAACGCCAGCGCCGAAGTCGTGCGCGACGCCCAGCGCATGATGGACGTGGCGATTGCCGTGCGCGGCTACACGGTGGACAACATCAAGCCGCACCTCGACCCGATGCTCGATCGCCACTTCCTGCCCGAAACGGTGCCCGCCTTTGCCGCCACCGAAACGCTGGCCCGACTGGCCGCCAAGCAGCCCGGCTACAGCTACAAAGAAGCCACGCTCAACCCGACCAACCCGCGCGACAAGCCCACTCCGTGGGAAAAGGCGGTGGTGGAGCGCTTCCGTGCCGAGCCCAAGACCACTGAGCTGTCGGGTGAGGTGGACGGGCCACAGGGCGGCCTGTTCTACGTGGCCCGCCCGATCCGCATCACCAACCCGGCCTGCCTGGCCTGCCACAGCACACCCGCTGCAGCGCCGCCCAGCCTGCTCGCCAAGTACGGTTCGAACAACGGCTTCGGCTGGCAGCTCAACGAGGTGGTCGGTGCCCAGGTCGTGGCCGTGCCGGTGGCTTTGCCGCAAGAAAAGGCCAAGCAGCTCTTCCTCACCTTCACTGGCGCGCTCGTCGCGGTGTTCGTGGTGTTGTTTCTGGCGCTCAACTGGCTGCTGCAACGCCTGGTCGTGCAACCGGTGCGCGAGGTGGCCAACGCGGCCCGTCGTGTGAGCCAGGGCGACATGTCGCTGGCCGAGTTCTCCGAAACCCGGCTGGACGAAATCGGCACGCTGCAGAAGAGTTTCAACCGCATGCGCCGAAGCCTCGTGAAGGCCATGGGCATGCTGAAGGGTTGATGAGCCCCCCAGTCGCTTCGCTCCTGCCCCCAAGGGGCTGAGCCCGGACACATCTTGTCCAGTGGACAAGATGTGCCTGGCGAAGAGCTGGGCGTCCCTCGCCCAGCGCGGCCTGCAAGGCCCGCCTGACCGCCGGGCAAAGCCCGTTCCGTGCGTTGTTGCTGGATGGACGTCTGGCCGCAGGGGCCGGCGTTTGCTGCGGGGTCTAGTGTTTATCGTGAGAAGCGGTGGACGCCGCCTCCACATTCACCTCGACCGTCACCTCACCCGCCTTCTCGAACTTGAGCATGAGCGGGAACTTGTCGCCTTGCTTGAGCGGTGCCTTCAGGCCGATGAACATGATGTGCAGGGCGCCGGGCTTGAGCTCCACCTTCTTGCCTGCGGGCAACTCGATGGCGTCGACCTGGCGCATGCGCATCACGTCGCCTTCCATCGTCATGGTGTGCAGCTCGACGGCCTTGGACACCTCGGCCGAGGCCGACAGCAGGCGGTCGTTGGCGCCTGCGTTGCTCAGTGACAGGTAACCGCCGCCCGAGGGCTGGCCCGGTGCAGTCGCACGGGCATAGGGGTGGCCGATCTCGATGGCGCCGAGTTTGAACGAATGCGCGTGCGCAGCAAGTGAAGCCAGGCCCAGGGTGGCGAGGGCGGCATAACGGGTCAGTTTCTTCATCACAATCTCCGAGGTCAGTGGTCGAATTCGAGCTCAGCGTGCACGAGGCCGCTGGGGTCAGGGTAAAAGGCCGAATGGGCGGCGTTGGCGAGGTTGTCGATGCCGAACGAAGCACCGGTTTGTCGAAGCGGTGTTGCACGCGCAGGTCGCTCGCGAGGAAGCGGCACACGCCGTTGCCGGTGTTGCCGTTCAACCGGAGCGGGCCCGCACGGCGCTGTCACTCACACGGGCCGGCGTGTCAGGCGGCCCACGACGGTGGACTCAGGCGACGGCGGGGGGCCCGTGCTTCAGGCGGGCGACCCAGGTGGCGCAGGCATCGGGGCCATGCGAAGAGGGGTGAGACAACGGGAGTGCCGCTGCCTGCAGGGTGGTAAGAACCGCCGGCGCCTGCGTGTCAGGCGCTGCCAACACCGCCAGCGCGTTCAGTGCGCAGTGGTCAGCGCTGTGAGCGCTGGCATGTTCGGGAGCCGGCTGCTGGTCTTGGCCGTCGAGCGCGACCGTGGCCACACCGTAGACCGTGCAGACCTCGACCAGCGTCTTGCCTTGCATCTGCGCCGACGCGTGGGCCAGCATGGGCACCGCCGCCTTGAGCAGCAGGGCGCACACAGCCACCCACAGGGTAAAGCGCAAGGACAAGGGGCGGCGGGACATGGGGCGCAATTGTGCCAGGGGCAGTCTGCACATAATGCACGGATGAGCATCCAGACCGACGATTTCGAGCCCGCGCGCCGCGTGGTGAGCGCCGCCCCGGCCTCACCCAATGAAGAGGCGATCGAGCGCGCCTTGCGCCCCAAGGGCCTGGCCGAATACGTGGGGCAGGCCAAGGCACGCGAGCAGCTGGAGATCTTCATCGGTGCGGCCAAGATGCGCAGCGAGGCGATGGACCACGTGCTGCTGTTCGGCCCGCCCGGCCTCGGCAAGACCACGCTCAGCCACATCATCGCCAACGAGCTGGGCGTGAACTTGCGCCAGACCTCGGGCCCGGTGCTGGAGAAGCCCAAGGACCTGGCCGCCATCCTCACCAACCTCGAGCGCAACGACGTGCTCTTCATCGACGAGATTCACCGCCTCTCGCCGGTGGTTGAAGAGATCCTGTACCCCGCGCTGGAGGACTATCAGATCGACATCATGATCGGCGAGGGCCCGGCCGCGCGCAGCATCAAGCTCGACCTGCAGCCTTTCACGTTGATCGGCGCCACCACGCGCGCCGGCATGCTGACCAACCCGCTGCGCGACCGCTTCGG
>NZ_JADMJX010000256.1 GCF_018780185.1 Rhizobacter sp. | reverse complement strand
GCTTCAAGCGCGGCACCGGCGGCACCGGCGGCGTGAGCTACCTGCGCAAGATGCTCGACGTGGTGCTGTTCCCCGAGATCTGGTCGCTGCGCACGGACTTGTAGATGTTGATCTCACGCCGCCCCATCGCACCGTTGACGGCCCTCGTCGACACGCTGTGGGCCAGCGAGCGTGGTGCCATGCCGCATGCACGCGAGGCCAACCTGCCCACCGGCCGGGTCGACATCGTGATCCCGCTGCTGGCGCACCAGGTCATCACCCGCTTCACCAGTGCAGACGATGCCCAGGGCGAGCGCTTTCAGGGTGCGGTGATCCAGGGCGCACAAGACCGCGTGCACCTGCGCGACACGCACATGGCCTCCGCCGTGGTCGGTGTGCATTTCAAACCGGGTGGTGCGGCTGCCTTCTTCGGCGGCGCTCTGCCCGAGCTGCACAACCGCACGGTGTTGCTCGACGAACTGTGGGGGCCGAGCGTGCACGTGCTGCGCGAAGAGTTGCAAGAGACGCGCAGCCCACACGACCGGCTGCTGCGCGTGGAGGCCTACCTGATGGCGAGGCTGCAGCACGCGGCACCCGCCGATGCGATGGTGATGGCCGCGCTGCGCACGCTGGCCCAGCAGCCAGGCTCCGCGGTGATCGAGCCGGTGCAACGCGCCAGCGGCTGCGGCCCCACCCAGTTCATCAGCCGCTTCGAGCGCAGCGTCGGCCTGACGCCCAAACGGTATGCGCGGGTGTTGCGCTTTCACGCGCTGATCCAGACGCTGGCTCTGGAAACACCACAAGACTGGGCGCTGACGGCCGCCGAGGCCGGCTACGCCGACCAGTCGCACCTGATCCACGAGTTCAAACGATTGGCAGGCATGGTTCCAAGCGCCTACCGCGCGGTGGCACCGGACCACCCTACGCATGTCGCTGCCCCGTCATTCCCGCGAAGGCGGGAATGACGGAGAACCACCGAAAAAATCTCCAATACACGCTGAAGCCCGGGGCCTAGGATTCGGCCTGGTTCACACGTCAGGAGCGGTTGCCATGCCTCAGAACGCCATCCACGAGCTGTACGCCTACCTCTGCGTGCCCGACACGCAACGAGCGATCGATTTCTACACCGAGGCCTTTGGCGCGCAAGAGCTGTACCGGCTCACCGAGCCGTCGGGCCGCATTGGCCACGCCGAGCTGCAGATGGGGCCGAGCGCCGTCCTGATGCTGTCGGATCAGTTCCCCGAATACGGCATCACCGCCCCACCGCCGGAGGGCTTGTCGGGCATGGTGATCCACCTGCACGTGGACGACAGCGACGCGATGGGCCGCCAGGCCGTGGCCTCTGGCGCCACGATGCTCAGCGAGCCCGCCGACCAGTTCTACGGCGAGCGCAGCTGCAAGGTGCGTGACCCTTTCGGGCACACCTGGCTGCTGGGCCACTCCATCGAGAAAGTGGCCCCTGAAGAAATGCAGCGCCGCTACACCGAGCTGATGAACAACAGCTGAGATCAGCCGCCGACGTTGTCGCTCGTGCCCTGCGGGAAGACGACGATCGCGCGGGTCGACTTGCCATTGCCCACCGACACCCGCTGCTCCTTCATCTTGCCGGCCAGCGTGGTCTGCAAGCGGTACTGGCCCGCCGGGACCTTGGCCCACAGGTAGGGGCCGTCTGTCTTCGCGTCGAGCACCACGGCGCCCTTGCGGTCGATCAGCTTCACCTGTGCGTCGGCCGAGAAGCCGTTCTTGGCGCCGTCTTTTTCATAGACCTCGATGTTGAGCGAGTATTGACCCCGCGCCTGCTTGAAGGCCGGGATCTGCTCGTACGGGATGCCGCCGGTCACGTAGGCCACCTCACCCGACATGCGCGTCTCGGGCAGCGGCACCGCCTCGCTGGCCGACACCGACTTGGCCGCGTCACCCGGAGGCGGTGAGGTCGCATCGGTCTGAGCCCAGGCCACGTTGGCGGCCATCAGCGCGGCGCAGGCCAGCGCGGGAATCAGCTTCATCTTGAATGCGTTCGTCATGGTGTTCCTCTTTCAGGTAGTTCAAGGAACCCATTGGGCGCGCAAAAAGTGGGCTGTGTTCCCGTGCTGACGCAGCTTGCGGCCTTGTCCTACGCGGCTTCAGCCGAGATTTACCGGCACGAAAATCCGTTCTCCGTCACGTTCGACCAAAAGCGCCACGCTCTTGGGTTTGCTGCCCATCACGCTCTTCACCTGCTCGACCGACGTGACCGGCCGGCCGTTGATCGCGATGAGCACGTCACCCCGCTCGATGCCCGCACGCGCCGCGGGCCCGCTGACGTTTTCAACCAGCAAGCCACCTTCGCTCTGCACCTCGCGGCGCTCCTCGCGCGTCAACGGGCGCAGCGCCAGGCCGAGCTGGCCCGCGCGGTCGGTGGGCTCGTCGGCCGCGGCCTGCTTGGCCGCTTCTTCAGCCCCACCCAGCTTGGCCTCGATGTCGATCGCCGAGCGGTCGCGCCACACCTTGAGCTTCACCTTCTCACCGGGGCTGGCCATGCCAATCACGCTGCTGAGCGAGCCCGAGCGCACGATCGGCTCGCCGTTCACCTCGGTGATCACGTCACCCGGCTTCAGGCCCGCCTTGGCGGCTGCGCTGTTGCGCGCCACGCTGGCGATCAGCGCACCATCGGGCTTCTTCATGCCGAACGACTCGGCCAGCGACTGGTTCACGTCTTGCACCGTCACGCCCAGGCGGCCGTGGGTCGCCTTGCCGGTCGCGACGATCTGGTCCTTGACCTTGAGCGCCACGTCGATCGGGATCGCAAACGACAAGCCCTGGTAGCCACCCGACTGCGAGTAGATCTGCGCGTTGATGCCCACCACCGAGCCGCTGCCGTCGAACAGCGGGCCGCCTGAGTTGCCGGGGTTCACTGCCGCGTCGGTCTGGATGAAGGGCACCACCGAGTCGCCCGGCAACGAGCGCCCCTTGGCGCTGACGATGCCCTGCGTGGCCGTCTGCTCGAAGCCGAAGGGCGCGCCAATCGCCATCACCGGGTCGCCCACCTCGAGCTGCTTCGGGTTGCCCAGGCGCACCGTGGGCAGGTCTTTCGCGTTGATGCGCAGCACAGCCACGTCGGTCACCGGGTCGGAGCCGAGCACCTTGGCCGTGAACTCGCGGCGGTCGCTCAGCTTGACGGTCACGTCCTTGGCGTCGCGCACCACGTGGGCGTTGGTCAGGATCAAGCCATCGCCGCTGATGATGAACCCCGAGCCCTGGCCGCGAAACGGCTGCGAGGGGTTCTCGCCGCGCCCGCGCGGCTGCATGCCGGGCAAGCCGCGGAAGAACTGGAAGAACGGGTCGTTCTCGAAGCCGGGCGGCAGGCCCGGGCGTGGCCCCTCGTTCGATGCGGTGTGCATGCCCGACACCGTGACACCCACCACGGCGGGCCCGGCCTGCGCAAAGATGGCGCGGTAGTTGGGCACCGATGACTGCGGCGCAATCGGTGCGACAGGCGCCATGGCGGCGGCCGCAGGCGTCACCGACACGGCGGCAACCTGGGCGCACGGCTTGGCAGAGTCGGGCTTCAGCCAGTCGGGCAGGTTGAAGGCGCCGGCCGTGCCCGCGACCAGCAAGCCAGCGGCCAACAGACCGGCATTCAAGGATTTGAGTTTCATGGCGAGCCTCTCGTGTGAAATGTTCTGCGCGGGAGATTCCGCTTGGCGCAGAAGATAGAGAGGCGAGGTGAACCCTGCGTTAGGGCTCGGTTAGGCGAAGGTTAAGCCGCCGGCTCCGGCGTGCTGGCCTTCACCGGCACATCGCTCGCCACCCGCCCATCGATCAGCTCGACGATGCGGTCGCAGCGCGCGGCCATGCGCGGGTCGTGCGTGACCACGAGGAACGAAGTGCCCACCTGGGCATGCATGCGGCGCAACAGCTCGAACACCTCGTTCGACGACGCGGTGTCGAGGTTGCCGGTGGGCTCGTCGGCCAGCACCAGGGCAGGCTCCAGCACCAGCGCGCGGGCGATCGCCACCCGCTGCTGCATGCCACCCGACAACTGCGAGGGCTTGCGGTCCATCGCCGCGGTGAGCCCCACGGCGGCGAGCAGCTCGCGGGCACGCTCGCGCATGGCGTGTGTCACACGGCCATCGCGCGCGAGGGCGGGCAGGGTCACGTTTTCGAGCGCGGTGAACGCGGGCAGCAGGTGGTGGAACTGGAACACGAAGCCGAGCGTGGCGCGGCGCATGCGCGTGAGGCCGTCGTCGTCGAGGTCTTGCACGGCTTCGCCGGCCAGCACGTAGGTGCCCGAGGTCGGACGCTCCAGCAGGCCGAGCAGGTTCAGCAAGGTGCTCTTGCCCGAACCCGATGGCCCGATCAGCGCAGCGAACTCGCCGCGGGCGATGTCGAGGTCGATGCCGTGCAAGACCTCGGCCTCGCTGGGCAGCCCCGCGTTGTAGACCTTGCGCGCGCCGCGCAGGGTGACCAGAGGCTGGCTGGGCTCACCCATGGGATCGTTCACAAGCGGATCGCCTGCGCCGGGTCCATGCGCGACGCGCGGCGCGCCGGCGCCACCGCAGCCAGCACGCCCGACAGCAGCGCCAGCGCCGCCACCTGCACCGCAAGCATCGGTGGCAGCGTGATGGCAAACAGCGGCAGCCCATCGGAGCCGCGCACGAAGCGGGTGAAGAGGTCGATCATCAACACCGCCAGTGCAATGCCGCTCACCGAGCCCAAGGCACCGACCAGCGCGCCCTGCAGCAAGAAGACCCGCATCACCTGGGCCCGCGTCGCACCCATGGCACGCAAGATGCCGATCTCGCGCTGTTTCTGCACCACCGACACCACCAGCACGCTGGCGATGCCGAGCACCACCACGATCATCACCACCACCCGGATCAGCAGCGTGCTCACACCTTGCGCGTTGAGCGCCGACACCAGCTGCGCGTTGCTCTCCTGCCAGCTCTCCACCTTGTAGGGCAGCTGCCGCGAGAGCTCTTCAGCCAGCGCCTGGGCCGCCCACACGTCGAGCAAGGTCACGTCGATCTGTGTGGCGCCTCCCGCCAGGTCGAGCAGGCTTTGCGCCGAGCGCAGCGGCACGATGACCGTGCGGCGGTTCAGCTCCTTCACGCCCAGGTCGACCAGCGCGCTCAGGCGCAGGGTCTCGTTGCGCTCGCCGGTGACGAGGGTGATGCGGTCGCCCACGCGCACACCCAGGTCGAAGGCCAGCTCCACGCCCACGATGGCCTCGCCGGGCGCAAGGCTCAGGCTGCCGGCCGCCAGCTTGCCGCGCAGCCCGACGATGCGCTCATACCGATCGAGCTCGACCCCCGACACCGTCACCGCGCGCGTGGCCTCGCCGCGCCGGGCCAGCGCCGCGCCGGCCACCAGCGGCGACACCGCTGCCACGCCGGGGCGTTGTTCGATGGCGGCCATCACCGCCGGCCAGTTGGCCACCGTCTGCAGCCGCTGGGCGCGCGCCTGCACGTCGGTGAATGCGGCCTCGCCGCTGCGGCGCGCAAGCACCGGGGTCACCCGCTCGTCGGGCGCCGTCAGCACCACGTGGGCTTGTGTGCCCAGGGTCTTGTTGAGGGTGTTGCTTTGCAGGCCGGTGACCAGCGCCGAGATGTAGGCCACCACCGCCACACCCGCCGCCACGCCGACGATGATCAACAGGCTCTGGAAGCGCCCTTCGCGCAAGAAGCGCACGGCCACGGTGAGCTCGAAGCCGAAGCCACGCATGGCCATGGTCGGTCAGCGGCCCGCACCCATGGCGCTGCCCATCGCGCCACCGCCTTCGCGGCTGGTGCCGGTGGCGGTGGCGCGCAAGGCCTGAGCCGCATCGACCCAGCGGGGCTTCACCCGCGTGCCCGGCGCGAGGTCGGCGTCGAGCAACACCGTGTCGCCGGCGGCCAGGCCGTTGGTCACTTCCACCTGGTCGAGTGTGCGCAGGCCGAGCTTGACGCTGCGCTCGACAGCGCGGCCTTCTGCCAGCAGCAGCACCGTGGCACGCTCCTCGCCGCCGGCGGTGGCCATGCTGCGCACGGCGCGCAGTGGCAGCACCAGTGCCGCACTGCGCTCGCCGGTGATGGTTTCGATCGACAGCGTCATGTCTTCACGCAGAAAGCCCGGCGCCGCGCCGTCGATGGCAAAGCGCACTTCGACCGCCCCGCGCTGCGCATCGATCGCAGGCGCTAGGCGCACCAGGCGTGCGTCAAAGGGCTGCTGCGGGTAGGCGTCGGCCAGCACACGGGCGCGCTGGTCGACCTTGAGCTGGCCGAGAAAGCGCTCATCCACCTGCGCCAGCAACTCGGTCGGCCCGTCGATCGACAGCGTGAGCAGCGCCTTGCCGGCCTGCACGATCTGCCCTGGCTCGACCTCGCGCACGATCACCCGGCCCGCGGCCGGTGCGCGCAGCGTGGCCTGCGCCAGCCGAGCCCGCGCCGCCTCGGCCGCGGCCCGCGCGGCCTGCTGCTGCGCTTCGACGTTGGCGGTCTCGGGGCCATCGCGCCGGTTGGCCTGTGACTGGGCACGCGCCGCGTCGCGCTGGGCGCGGGCGGTGTCCACATGGTTCTGCGCTTCGTCGAGCCGCGCCGGGCTGATGAAGCCGGCCGCCAGCAGCTCGCGCGTGCGCACCAGCTCGCGCTCGGCCACTTGCAGGGAGGCTTCGGCCTGCAACAGCGCCGCGTCGGCGCTGGGCTTGGCAACGGCCTGCTGGCTCACCGAGCGCGCCTGCGCCTGGCGCAGCGCCGCCTCGGCCTGGCTCAAGGTGGCACGCAGCTCGGCGGATTCGAGCTGCACCAGAGGGGCGCCCTCCTTGACCACATCGCCCTCGCGCACGAGCACCCGCTCGACGCGGCCCGTCAGCGTGCTGCCGATGTCGACCCGCGCGGGCGTCTGCACCCGCGCGCTGAACTGCAGGCTGCGCTTGAGCGGCTGCGCTTGCAGTTGCAGCGCATCGACCTGCGGCGCCTGCGAGCGCCACAACCACAACGCCCCGCCGAGTGCGCCCGCCACCAGCAGCCACACCCAAGGCGAGCGCAGCGCACCGCGCCATCTGCTTAGCCTGCTCATGCGCGAATCACTCGAGACGACCTTTCGTGGGCTTGGACCAGCTGCATGTTAATCGTGCACGCGGTGCCAAGCAGCACCAGCTTGCACTGCTATCCTGCCTGCGTCGCCCCCCGCACAGACACCTCCATGCAGCGCCATCTCGCCCTGGTTCTCGCCGCGCTCACGGCCGCGTGGCTCGTGAGCCTTCCTGCCGGAACGCTGGCAGCGATCGGCGAGCCAGGCGGTTTGTGGCGGCTGCGTGGAACGCTCATTCTCGGCACGGGCTACCTCGCGATCACGACCATGTCGCTCGCCATGATCCTGGCGGCCCGACCGGTCCGGCTTGAAACCCTGCTCGGCGGCCTGGACCAGTTTTACCGCTTGCACAAGCGACTGGGCATCACCGGGGCCCTGTTGGGCCTGGTGCACTGGTTGCTGGAGATCGTTCCGAAGTGGATGGTGGCCCAAGGGTGGCTGGTGCGGCCACCACGCCGCGCGGGCGGGGCTGCCGCCAGCACCGAACCCTTCAAAGCCTGGGAAGGCCTGGCCAAGGAGTTGGGCGAGTGGGGCCTTTACCTGGTGCTGGCGCTCGTGGTGGTGGCGCTGTGGAAGCGCATCCCCTATCGCTACTTTGCCAAGCTGCACCGCGTGCTGCCGGCGGCCTACCTGTTGCTGGCGTTTCACTCGATTGTGTTCATGCCAGTGGGTTACTGGACGGCACTGGCCGGGCCGCTGGCGGCACTGCTGATCGCCGGTGGCGTTGTCGCCGCGGCGCTGTCACTCACCGGGCGCATCGGCTTCACGAGGCGCGCGCTGGGCCATGTGGATTCGCTCAAGTTGCACGAGGACCGCGTGCTCGAAGTGCACTGCCAGCTCGACACGCCCTGGGCGGGCCACCAGAGCGGGCAGTTCGTGTTCGTCACCTTCGATGAACGCGAGGGTGCGCACCCGTTCACGGTGGTGTCGGCCTGGCGGGGCGATGGCCACCTCGTCCTGGCGATCAAGGGCCTGGGCGACTACACAAGCGCCCTGCCCTCGCGCCTGGCGCTGGGCGCCGCAGTCACCGTCGAAGGCCCGTATGGCCGCTTCAACTTTGCGGGCAAACGTGCACGCCAGATCTGGGTGGCGGGCGGCATCGGCATCACCCCCTTCATCTCACGCCTGGAATGGCTTGCGCACAACGCGGCCCAGCATCAAGCCATCGATCTCTTCTATTCGGCCAACGAATCGAACGAGATCTTGCTGAGCCGCTTGCGCGAGCTGGCGGCGCAAGCCGGCGTGAAGCTGCACGTCATCATCACGCCGCGCGACCCGCTGCTCACGGTGGAGCGGCTGGCCCAGGTGGTTCCAGACCATGCCAGCGCAGAAGTGTGGTTCTGTGGCCCGATCAAGTTTGGCGAGTCGCTGCGCCAAGGCCTCAGGCAGCTGGGCCTGCCCGCCGACTGCTTTCACCAGGAAACCTTCGAGATGCGCTAGCTGCGCGATGCGGGTGCGCTGCTATTCAGGGCCGCGCAGCAACTGGTCGATCAACGCATCTTTCTCAGCCCACTGGGCCTCGACCCAGGCACTGATGCGCTGGCGGTAGGCCTTGTCGCCGATGGGGTCACTGCCCAACACCTCGCTCGGGATCTCGCGCCGCTGCACGCGCACGATCACGGCGTCGAGCCGGCCACTCAACAGTTGCCAGAACGTCGGAGCGCCGTTGGGGTAGACGATGGTCACGTCGAGCAAGGCCTCGAACTGCTCGCCCATGGTCGCCAGCGCAATGCCCAGGCCACCGATCTTGGGCTTGAGCAGGTGGCGGTAGGGGCTCTTCTGCTGGTCGTGCTTGGCTTGCGTGAAACGGGTGCCTTCGACGAAGTTGATCACCGAGGTGGGAATGCGTTTGAACTTCTCGCAGGCTTCGCGCGTGGTCTTGAGGTCGTTCTGGCGTGCGCCGTGGCCCTTGCCGCGTTTCATGAACGGGAAGTCGAGCGCCCACCAGGCCAGGCCGATCACCGGCACCCAGATCAGCTCTTGTTTCAAGAAGAATTTCAGGAACGGAATGTGGCCGTGGAAGACCCGCTGCAGCACCAGGATGTCAACCCAGCTCTGGTGGTTGCTCGACACCAGGTACCAGCCGCGCGGGTTGAGTTCGTTGACGCCTTGCACGTCCCATTGCACCGGGCGCACTGCGGCGATCCAGGCGTTGTTAACGGCCACCCAACCCGAGGCCAGCGCGGTCAGCACCCGGTCGCAGCCGCGGCGCACCGCCTCGAAGGGCAACAGCAGCTTGAGCAGCGAAGGCGGCGCGAGGCTCGTCGCCACGATCAAGGTGTTGAGGCCGAGCATGAAGCCGGTCAAGCCACCGCGCAGCGCGGCCGGCAAACGTGAAAGCATGGTGATGGGGCCTGGAGTTCGGGGATTTGCACCCACAGCAGGTGCCATGGGTCGGCCGATTGTGCGGCAGCGCCGAGCGCACCAGGCTGATTCGCATCAATCCGGGTGCTCGCCCGGAGAAGCGCTCAGTGGACCTTCGCCAGCGCTTGTTCCAGATGGCCGACGGTGCGGTCGATGTGGCCCAGCTTGTCGAGCCCGAAAAGGCCGATGCGCCAGGTGCGAAAGTCAGCGGGCTCATCACATTGCAGCGGCACGCCCGCCGCCGTTTGCAGTCCCAGCTCGCGAAACTTCTTCGACGAGTGGATGTCGGCATCGGTGGTGTAGCTCACCACCACGCCTGGCGCCTCGAAGCCCGGCGCCGCCACGCTCTTGAAGCCCTGGCTCGCCAACAGCGACCGCACGCGCTGGCCCAGCTGCTGCTGCGCCGCACGCGCGCGCTCGAAGCCGAAGGCCTTGGTCTCCAGCATCACGTCGCGCACACGGGCGAGCGCATCGGTGGGCATGGTGGTGTGGTACGCGAAGGCGCCGCCTTCATAGGTCTCCATCATCTGCAGCCATTTGCGCAGGTCGCAGGCGAAGCTGGTGCTGGTGGTGCTGTCGATGTGCGTGCGTGCGCGCTCGCTGAGCATCACGAAGGCGCAGCCCGGCGAGCCGCTCCAGCCCTTTTGCGGGGCGCTGATGAGCACGTCGACCTGGTTGGCGACCATGTCGACCCAGATCGCGCCCGAGGCAATGCAGTCGAGCACGAAGAGGCCGCCCACCGCATGCACCGCCTCACCGACGGCGCGCAGGTAGTCGTCGGGCAGCAGCATGCCGCTGGCCGTCTCGACGTGGGCCGCAAACACGAGCGCCGGCTTTTCGCGCTGGATGGTGGCCACCACCTCGGCGATGGGGGCCGGCGCATAAGCTGCCTCGGGGCCGGTTGCAACAGGCCGCGCCTTGAGCACCGTGGCCGAAGCCGGGATGGAGCCCATGTCGAAGATCTGCGTCCAGCGGTAGCTGAACCAGCCGTTGCGGATGACCAGCACCTTCTGTCCGGTGGCGAACTGGCGGGCCACGGCTTCCATGCCGAAGGTGCCGCTGCCCGGCACCACGATGGACGACCTGGCGTGGTAAGCCTCTTTCAGCGTGGCCGAGATGTCGCGCATCACACCCTGGAACTTGCTCGACATGTGGTTGAGCGCGCGGTCGGTGTAGACCACCGAAAACTCAAGCAGGCCTTCAGGGTCGACGTGGGGCAGCAGTCCGGGCATGGCAGGTCTCGTGGGTCGGTTTGTCAATGGGTTCGAGGCAGCTTAGCACCGGCATTCGGCGCCGGGCCTCAGGGCTTGTGCTGCGTCTGGGCGGCACCCTGGCGGATCAGCGCCGCGCCTTCGGCGCCGTACTGGAAGGAGGCCAGGAAGTCTTCGACCTGATAACCCGGCTGGGCGCGCTGCACGGCGGCAGCGAGTTGCCGCGCTTCGTCGCCCCGATCGGCCAACGCGAGGCAGTACTGCGCAATCGCGAGGATGTGCACGTGCGCATTGGGCCGCGCGGCCGCCTTGATCGCCCAGTCGGCCGCCTCGTCGTGGCGGCCCAGGCGCATCAACCCCATGGCGCGGGCGCCCATCATCGCGAACAGCATCGGGTCGAACGGGCTCAGTGCACGCGAGTGGTCCGACTCGCTCACCGCCGCCAGCGGGTCACCCGATTGCGCGTGCACGAAGGCCAGCGTGTAGTGGCCATGTGCAAAGTTGGGGCTCAGGTCGACGCTGGTGTCGAGCTCGGCCAGCGATTCGCTCAAGCGCCCGCGCAGCCACTGGGCCCGGCCGAGCGCCCAGTGCGCCGACGGGTCGAGGTCGTCGGCCATCAGGCCTTGCGAGGCCACGCGGTAAGCCATCTCGGTGGCGTCGTCGCGCCCCGCCCAGCCGAGGAAGGCATCCTGGAAGTGGGTGAACGACAACCCGGCATAGGGCCGCGCGAAGCCCGGGTCGAGCCGCACGGCCATCTCGAAGAAGTGGCGCGCCTGCTCGTTGTCTTCGCGGTTGAAACGCATCATGTGCCACAGGCCGCGGTGGTGGGCCTCCCAGGCGTCGAGCGAGTTGGGCGCCTTGAGGATGGCGCGGTTGCGCTCGGCCACCTCGATCTGGCTGGCCACCGCAGCGACGATGCGGTCGCCGATGATGTCGAGCCAGCCGAAGGTGTCGTCGAGCTTGCCGGCGAACACCTCGGCCCAGAGCACGCGAGCGCTGCGTGTTTCGGTGAGCTGCACGGTGACGCTGACACGCCCGCCGGGCTCGTGGCGCAACGAGCCACCGGCCACGTAATCGACATTGAGGCGGCGGCCGGCGTCTTCGGCGCCGATGCGGCGCTCGTCGAGCGCAAACACCGTGCCTTGGGCAATCACGAACATGCTGCGCAGCTTGGCCAGGCGCGTGATGATGTCGTGCGCCAGCCCGTCACCCAGGCCACCGCGCACCGCCACGCCGCGCGTGCGGTCGGTGAAGGGCATCACCGCCAGCGAGGCGCGGCGGGTGGTGGGCGTGGCGATTTCGGGCGGGCGCTGCACCTCGGCGGGCAGGATCAAGGCCACGCCAGAAGGCGCCGCATGCCGCAGCTTGGCGGCCCGCCAGGCGTGGCCGATGCGGGCCCAGTCCTGGCCCTCGGCCTCGTACTGGCGCGCGGCGGCGGCCAGGTGCTCGTCGCCCTCGCGCAAGCGGCCGCCTTCGGCCAAGGCCTCGAACAGCCGCTCGTGCGCTCGCACATCGAACGGCGCGAGCCGCAACCAGGCCTCGATGCAGGCGATGGCCTCGCCCGACCCCGGCGGCAACACCTGGGCCAGGCGCTCCAGCACCGCCACCTGCCCGGCCCGAAAACGCCGCCGCTGCGCCGTGAGCCACGCGCTGTAAGCGGCGCTGCGCGGAATCTCCAGGCCCTGGAGAAAGTCACCACGGAACCGTGCGGCCAGTGCACGCAAGCTGTCTGCGTCGAGTGAGGCCATGCCGCTTTGCAGCGTGTGGTTCACCTGCAGCACGTCCACCTCGCAACCTGTGAGGTCGAGCCGCAACGCATCGCCATTGGCCTGCACACGGGGGTGCCCCGGCTCGTCGAGCACCGCACGCAGCTTGCTCAGGCACCAGCGCAGCTCACCGCGCGGGTCGTTGGGCAGGTCCCACAGCAGCTCGCACAAATGGCTGCGCGACACCTCATGCATGGTCGTTGCCAGGTAGGCGGCCAGGGCGCGCACCTTGCGCGAACTCGGCAGCGCCAGCACCTCGGCCCCGCGCCTCACCTGCAGCGACCCCAGCAGTTGCAGCCGCAAGCCGGCGGGGCCGGGCTGCGATTCCACGCTCTTTTCCATGCCGATTACCACGCGGCTTCCCACGCAGGGGTTCGACAGTGCGTTTCGGCGGTTGCGTGCCGTGCCAAGGCACAGACAAGCGCCCGCCGGCCCCGCCATGCGAGGCGCGGCACGGTCGACTCATCAACTTTCGGAGCAAACCTCATGAACGCATTTTCTACTGCCATGGCCGGCACAGCACCCCCTACCGTCACACCTGACTTCAACGCCATCAAGACCCGCCAGAAAGCCGCCTGGGCTTCAGGCGACTATGCCGTGGTCGGCACCACGCTGCAGATCGTCGGCGAATCGCTGTGCGAAGCGCTCGACCTGCGCGCCGGCCAGCGTGTGCTCGACGTCGCCGCCGGCAACGGCAACGTGACCCTCGCCGCTGCCCGCCGCTGGGCCGAAGTGACCTCCACCGACTACGTGCCCGCCCTGCTGGAGCTCGGCCGTGGCCGCGCCGCCGCCGAAGGCCTCACCAATATCGATTTCCAGGAAGCCGATGTCGAAGCACTGCCCTTCGACGACGCCAGCTTCGACGCGGTGGTCTCCACCTTCGGCTGCATGTTCGCCCCCAACCCGCCGCGCGTGGCCAGCGAGATGCTGCGCGTGTGCAAGCCCGGCGGCAAGATCGGCATGGCCAACTGGACGCCCGACGGCTTCATCGGCCAGCTCTTCAAGACGATCGGCAAGCACGTGCCGCCCCCCGCCGGCGTCACCTCACCCGCGCTGTGGGGCACCAACGCGCTTTTGTCCGACCTGTTCCAGGGCGAGGCGAAGCACATCCACGTCGAACAACGCCAGTTCGTCATGCGCTACCGCTCGCCCGAACACTGGCTCGACGTGTTCAAGACCTACTACGGCCCGGTGCTGAAGGCCTTTGCCGCGCTCGACGCCGACAAGCAACCGGCCCTGGCCGACGACCTGCTCACGCTGATCGCCCGCTTCAACCGCGCCGACGACAAGACCATGGTCGCCCCCAGCGACTACCTGCAAATCGTCATCACCCGCAAGTGATTCGTCACTGCTCGGAACTGATGCACCCGATACAAAGGAAGACCCCATGAAGATTGCAAACAACAGAAAGGCCGCACTGGCCGCCGGCGGCCTGCTCGCCTTCACCCTCGGCGCCCACGCCGACGTGGTGACCGACTGGAACGTCAAGGCCGGCGAGCTGATCGTCGAAGCCAAGCTCGGCACCCCACCCGCCAACCGCGTGATGGCCATCGTGCAGACCGCCGTGCACGAAGCGGTGAGCACGGCCGCGCTGCGCCAGCCCGGTGACACTTCGCTCGACGCCGCCGTCGCCGCCGCCAACCGCGTGACGCTGTCCAAGCTGATGCCGGCGCAGGAAGCGTCGATCACCAGCGCCTACCAGGCCGCACTCGCCAAGCTGGCCGACGGCCCCGCCAAGGCCGCTGGCATCGCCGCCGGTGAGCAAGCCGCGGCCGCCGTGCTGACGCGCCGTGCCGACGACGGCGTCGCCACGCCCGAGCGCTACCGCCCGCACACCACCGCAGGCAGCTACGTGCCCACCGCGGCAGTTGCCGCCTGGCAGTGGTCGGCACGCAAGCCCTGGCTGCTGGCCAGTGCGTCGCAGTTCCGCCCCGGCCCGCCGCCTGCCCTCACGAGCACGACGTGGGCACGCGACTACGACGAGGTCAAGACCCTGGGCAGCAAGACCAGCAAGCAGCGCAGCCCCGAGCAGACCGAAGTGGCCCGCTTCTGGGACTACTCCTTGCCCCCCATCTACCACGGCGTGGTGCGCTCGGTCGCCAACATGCCGGGGCGCAGCGTGGTGCAGAACGCGCGCCTGTTTGCCACCGTCACGCAGGCGATGGACGACGCGATGATTTCGGTCTTCGATGCCAAGTACCACCACAACTTCTGGCGCCCCATCACCGCCATCCGCAATGGTGAGAGCGACGGCAACAACGCCACGCAGCCCGAGGCCGGCTGGGCGTCGTTGATCGAGTCACCGCTGCACCCCGAGTACCCGAGCGCGCACTCCATCCTGGCCGCGACCCTGGGCACCATCCTGCAGGCCGAGGTGGGCAACGCCAAGCTGCCGGTGCTGAGCACCAGCAGCCCGACCGCCCAAGGCGCCACCCGGCGCTGGGCACGCGTCGACGACTTCATGGCGGAAGTGGCCGCCTCACGGGTCTGGGGTGGCATCCACTACCGCACCTCGGGCGAAGTGGGCCTGGCCATGGGCCGGAAGATCGGCGCGCTGGCGGTGGCGCAGCAAGCGGCGCAGATCCCGCCTGTGTTGACGCCGGTGGGCGAAGCCAGGCTGGTGGAGCGCATCTCGGCACGTGGTGTGCAGGTCTACGAGTGCCGTGCCGACAAGGCCGCAGCAGCCGGCGCGCAGTGGGTGTTCGTCGCCCCGCAGGCCGAGCTGTTCGACACCCACGGCGCCAGCCGCGGCACGCACTACGCCGGCCCGCACTGGGAAGCCGCCGACGGCAGCAAGATCGTCGGCAAGCTCGAAGCGCGTGCCGACGCGCCGCAGGCAGGGGCCATCCCCTGGCTGCTGCTGTCGGCCCGCTCGGTGGGCGGCGCCGGGCGTTTTGCCAGCGTGACCAGTGTTCAGCGCGTCAACACAGCGGGTGGCGTGGCACCGCAGCGCCCCTGCGATGCCAGCTCGGTCGGCACGGTGGATCGGGTGCCTTACACCGCTGACTACCTGCTGTACGCGTCTTGAGTTGCCTGCAGGGGCCTCACGCCTGCAAGCCCGCGAACACGTTCTGCACGTCTTCGTTCGCATCGAGCGCGGCCAGGAAGGCTTCCACTTCTTCCAGCTGCTCGGCATTCAGGCTGCTGGCGCTGACCGGGTTCTTCGGTCGGTAGCCCAGCTTGGCCGACACCACGTTGAAGCCCTGCGCCGGCAGCGCGCGGCTCACCAGGTCGAGGTCGGTGGGGTCGGTGATGAAGAGGGTGACGCCCTCGTCATCGGCGGCCTCGAAGTCTTGTGCACCGGCTTCGATGGCGGCGAGCTCGGGGTCGGCACCGGCCGTGGCGGGCTCGGCTTCGATCAGGCCCACGTGGGCAAAGTCCCACGAGACCGTGCCCGAGGTGCCGAGCTGGCCCTTGCGGAACAGCACGCGCATCTCGGAGGCCGCGCGGTTCAGGTTGTCGGTCAGGCACTCCACCATCACCGGCACGCGGTGCGGCGCAAAGCCTTCGTACATCGCGTGCTCGAAATGCACCGCCTCACCGGTCAGGCCGGCGCCCTTCTTGATGGCGCGGTCGAGCGTGTCCTTGGGCATCGAGACCTTGCGGGCCTGCTCGATGACCAGCCGCAGCCGCGCATTGGCGGCCGGGTCGGCGCCGTGGCGTGCGGCGACCATGATGTCTTTCGCGAGCTTGCCGAAGAGGCGGCCCTTGGCGTTGGCGGCCAGGTCCTTGTGTTTGGCTTTCCACTGTGCGCCCATCTCAGTACCGCCCGGCCGTTCCGAAGGTACTGAGAGCCCCCATGGGGGGCAGCGAACGAAGTACGCGTGGGGGTTTCATCATGTCAGTACACAACCTTCACCTGTTGGCCGGGCTTGGGCTCGGCGCTGCCGCCATAGGCACTGTTCATCAACCTGAGTTGCGCCTCGGCGCGCACCGGCAGCGGCGACGAGCGCGCCAGCTCGGCGAAGCCACCGCGGGGGTAGGGCACGGTTTTCACGCTCCAGGGTTTGGCCGCCGCACGGTCGGCGGCGGTGATGGCACGGAATGAGGCCTCGGCCTCCACCATTTGGGCGGTCGCGCGCTGCAACGCGGCGGCGTCCTTGGCGGCGTACTGCATCAGGTAGTTGCGCCCGCCCGGGCCGGTGACGAGGGTGAGCGTCACGGCCTGGCTCTGGCCTTGTTCGTTGCGCACGGTGCCGGTGAAGTGCGTGGCGGCCAGGCCATGCAGCGTGCGCGCCTCGGTGCGGCCCTCGGTGGGCTTGACCACGTTGCGGATCACCTCTTCATGCGTGCTGCCCGCCTTGGGTGGCACCAGCCGCACGATGAGACCGGCGTCGCGCGCGCCGTTCGCGAGCACGATGGCCTCTTGCGAGTTCTGCACCTGCCAACCAGCCGGCGCGGTGAGCGCGATGCCCAGGGGCTCGTGGTAGAAGTTGCGCCCTCTGGTCACGCCTTGCTCGCGGCTGTCGCCAAAGGTCATGCCTTCCACGGCCTGCAGGTAGCGCGCACGGCCGTCGTCGCCGTAGTTGCCTTGGTATTTGCTGGCGGTCTGGCGGATGTCGGCCAGCCGCTTGTCGTTGCTCGGGTGTGAAGCCAGCCAGCTCGAGCCCGAGGGCGCGGCCTTGCCTTCGGCGCGGGCGGCATCGGCGGCGAACTGCTCCTGGTTCTTGAGCAACACGATCACGTCGATCATGTTCTGCGGGTTGTACTGGTTGCGCACCAGGTACTCGGCGCCGAGCTGGTCGGCCTGCAGCTCCTGCTCGCGGCTGTACGAAGCCACGTAACCGGCAGCCGCCGTCTGCGACACCTGGCCGGCCAGGTCGGTGGCGCCACCCACGCCGCCCGCTTCGAGCACGGCGCCGAGCACGGTGGCCGCGAGCACGCCCAGGCCGGCCGTCTGTTGCCGCGTGGCGCGCTGCGCGCCGTGGCGTGCGGTCACGTGGCCGATCTCGTGGCCGACCACACCGGCCAGCTCGGCCTCGCTGTCGAGGTAGGCCATGATGCCGCGCGTGATGTAGACATACCCGCCGGGCAAGGCAAAGGCGTTGATGTCGGGGCTGTCGAGCACGGTGAAGGTCCACGCCAGGTTGGCGCGGTGCGATTGCTTGGCGAGCCGCTGGCCAACGTCGTTCACGTAGGCCTGCAGCTTCGGGTTGGCGTAGGCCCCGTACTCCTGCAGGATCTCCTGGTGGGCTTTCTTGCCCGTCGCGATCTCGTCTTGCTCGCTCATCACCGAGCGCTCGGACTGGCCGGTGACGGGGTTGACGACCTGGGTGCCGCAGGCCGACAGCATCACAGCCAAGCTCACCACGGTCAGGGTGCGGCGCAAGTTCATTCAAGTTCTCCAAGTAGCGGCCTGGGTCGGCCCGGAGCGCAAGCGTAAACCAGTGCGCGGCCTTCGCAAGCGCTCAAGCCGGGCTGTAAACCCCCAGATCGGCCTGCACACCCAGTTCGCGCATGAAGGCCGGTGGGTCAAAGCCTTCTTCGCTGTACTGCCTTTGCACCACGGCCTTGGCCGCTGCCATGTCGCTCGCACTGGCCCACTCGACCAGGGTGAGCAAACGCACCTGGCCTGGGTCCGCGCTTCGCGTGAGCACGAGGCTCTGCCGGCAGCCCGGTTGGCTTGCGAGCGTGTGATGGATGCGCTGAACCGCCTGGCTGAACTGCGGCAAGGCCTGGGCCGGCACGACGAACTGGTCGATGCGGAAGACCGAAGCGGCGGATGCGGTGGGAGAGATGTGGGTCATGAGGTTTCCGTGTGGCTGCGCGTGGGACGGCCCCACGCACGGCGCAGTGTCAGACCTCAAGTAAAGTTGAGGTCAAGGGGTGCCGCATGAAAAACTCACTGGAACAGGCAGGAATCTCACTCACCCTCAGCGTGGGCGAGGTGGCACGCCGCAGTGGCGTGCCGGTGTCCACCCTGCACTTCTACGAAGCGCAGGGGTTGATCAGCAGCAGCCGCACGGCCGGCAACCAACGGCGGTACCCGCGCGAGGTGTTGCGACGCGTGGCTTTCATCCGGGTGGCGCAGCGTGTGGGCATCGCGCTCGCCGACATCGGCGTGGCCTTGCAGGCACTGCCTGCCGGTGCCGCACCCGGCCGGGCCGACTGGAGCCGGCTCTCGGCGGCGTGGCGGGCCGACCTCGACCAGCGCATCGACCAGCTCAAGAAGCTGCGCGACACGCTCGACGACTGCATCGGCTGCGGCTGCCTGTCGATCGACCGCTGTCGCTTGCGCAACCCGCTCGACACACTGGCCGCCCTCGGGCCCGGACCACACCGCCTCTGGGTCGAGACCTAGCCGGGCACGCCTGCCCCGTGCAAGGCCTGGGCGCGGCTCACCAGCCGCTGCGCCAACGGGCTGCGCGGGCGCAGCACCGCACGCTCGAATGCCAGGCCACGCGCGAGAGCCCGGTCGCCGCTGCGCATGGCGGCCTCGATCAGCGTGAGGTCGAGCAGGTCGCGTTGCGCGTGGCTGCCACCGAAGCGGTGTGCCTGGTGGCGGATCGCGCGCAACAAGGTGACTGCCGAGTTGAAGTCGCCATGCCCGAAAGCCTGCACCGCGCGCGCCGCAGGGTGACCCACCTCGCGGGTGAAGAGTGCGTTGTCGATCTCGCTCTGCATTGCCCGCTGCTGCGACTCGAACACCGCCTGTTGCGCCGCGCTGCGGTCCGCGCCCACGAAGGCCAGCATGGCGTGGAAATCGTTGAACGCATAGTTGCCCGCACGCGCCAGCGGCAACCAGCGGTCGGCCAGGGGTTGCCAGCGGTCGCCCACGTCGACACCGCGCAGGTGCAGGCGCCACAACATGGCGCTGGCGTCGATCATGTCGAGCACCACCGAGGAGCCGGTGCCGCCGATCGCCTGGTCGTAGAGCTTGAGCACCTGCGCGTGGTCGTCCAGTTCCAGGTGGCACAAGGCGAGGTGCCACCAGTTGTGCGTGCCCAGGAAGCTGCCTTGCGACCAGATGGCGCTGTTGGGCTGCAGCCACGCGATGCCTTCGCGCGGCTGGTTGCGCATCTCGTGCACGTGCGCCACCGCATGCCAGCCCCAGCTGTCGCGCGGCTCCAGCTCGACACTGCGTTGCCCTTGCGATTCGGCCTGCGCGTAGTCGCCGGTTTCTTCGAGGCCGAAGGCGTGCATGCCCAGCACGGCGTGCCAGCCGGGGATGGAGGCGTCCCAGGCCGGCAGCACACGGGCGATGCGGTCGCGCAGCATGCGGCTGTCACCGCGGAAGAAGTCGACCTGGTGGCCGGCTTGCAGCGCCAGCGTGTCGAGCGGGTAGCGCAAGCTCAGGTCTTCGAGGCGCTGTGCGGCCTCGCGCCAGCGGCCTTGGGTCAGCGCCTGGGCCGCGCCCAGGTGGCGCCGCTCGCGGTCATTGGCCGGCAGTGCGGCGGCAGCGTCGCAGGCGGCGCGCGCCACGGCAATGCCTTCGGGCTCGGTGCCCAGCAGGTGCAGCCAGGCTTGCAGCACATGCGCCATCGTCATCTCGGGGCTGGCTTCGATGGCGCGCGCCACGCTGGCGGCCGGGTCGTCGACCATGCACAGCAGCTCGCGTGCGGCCTGGTCGTAGGCGGCCAGGCTTTGGGGGGTCGCACCCGACAGCTGGTGGCCGGTGGAGTCGATCATGTTCATGTGGTGGTCTCCTTTGAAACAAAAGTCAGTGGCGGTCGGCCGGTTGGGTGGACACGTCGCGCAGCAGCAGCATGTCGCCCACACGCGATGACGCGCCTTGCCAGAAGCCGGTGCTGGTGGCGTAGTGCGCCGGGTTGCGGAAGGTGCCGAAGAGCATGTCGAACACCGGCAGGTCAGAGTAGTTGTCGCGGTGCACGCCGCGCTCGTGGTGCAGCGAGTGGCTCTCGGGCCGCTGCACGAAGTAGCCCAGCCAGCGCGGGGTGCGCACATTGGCGTGCTGGAAGATCGCGAGGAAGCTGATGAACAGGATGGCTGGCGTGGCGGCTGCGGGCGGCAGGCCGATCACGCCGAAGGCCAGGCTCATCACGAGCGTCCAGCCGATCATGTCGAAGGGGCTGAACCAGAAGGCGCTGGCCGCGTCTTGCCGCTCGGCGCTGTGGTGCATCTGGTGCAGCAGCCGCCACATCGGCGTGAAGGTGTGCATGCTGCGGTGGTAGGCGTAGCCCAGCAGTTCGTAGACCAGCACGCCGCAAACGGCAGCGGCGGCGGTGGGCCAGCCCGACAGGTCGAACAGCTGGATCGGCGCCAGCGTGTCAGCCCACAGCAGCGGCAGGTAAGACGACAGCATCAGGTAGGCCGTGACGGCCACCAGCGCTCGCGGCAGCCAGCCACGCACCTTGGGCAACGCTCGGCCCGGGGCCAGGCGCTCCCACAGCATGAGGCCAACGAACATGCCCATCAGGCACAGCGAAACAGGGTCGAGAAGAATGTCGATCGGGGTAGGCATGAAAGCTCCATGAGCAAGATGTCGAGGAGATGGATGGTGGTGCGGCAGCGCAAATCACACTAGAGTCGATCGCGCCAAAACCCGGCCAAACATGCCATGAGCAAGCCGGCCTGACCCAAGTGCCAATACCGGAGTGCGAAGCACAGAGGTTTTCTGATGAGCTTTCACAACCCCCCCATCACCGTGGCCCTGCTGGGCACGCCTGCCGTCAGCGCCGCCACGCTCTACGGTTTCTACGACGCGCTCAACAGCACCCGGCGCGACTGGCAGATGCTGCATGGCGGGCCCGACACGCCCTCGCCCTTTCGCGCGCTGGTGGTGAGCGCCGACGGCCAGCCCTTCGAGGGCGGCAACGGCGTGCGCATCACGCCCGACGCGAGCTTTGCCGATTGCCCGCGGCCCGACGTCGCGGTGGTGACCGACCTGATGATCCCGCCCGGCACGCCGCTCGACGGCCTCTACGAACGCGAGGTGGCCTGGATGCGCGGTGTGTTCGACGCCGGCGGCACGCTCGCCTCGGCCTGCTCGGGCGCGCTGCTGCTCGCGCGCACTGGCCTGCTCGACGGCCACGACGCCACCTCGCACTGGGCCTACTGCGACCTGCTTGCACGCGAGTACCCGCGCACCCGCTGGCACGCCGAGCGCGGCCTGGTGGTGGCCGGCACCGGCCAGCGCATCATCATGGCCGGCAGCGGCGTGGCGTGGCACATGCTGGTGCTGGCGCTGATCGCACGCTTTGCCTCACCCGAAGACGCGATGCAGGTCGCGCGCATCAACCTGCTCGATCTCAACGGCACCAGCGCGCAGGCCTATGCCTCGCTCAGCCGCGGCCCGCGCGCGGCCGACGAGCTGATCGCCCGCTGCCAGCTGTGGGCGGCATCGAACTACCGCGTCGAGTCACCGGTGGCGCAAATGGTGGCACTCTCGGGCCTGCCCGAGCGCAGCTTCAAGCGCCGCTTCACTCAGGCCACCGGCATGCCGCCGCTCGAATACATCCACACCCTGCGGCTCGAAGAAGCCAAGCAGATGCTCGAGTCGAGCGACCTGCCGGTGGAGGCTGTCGCCTTCGAGGTGGGCTACCAGGACGCAAGCTTCTTCGGCCGCCTGTTTCGCCGCAAGGTCACCCTCACGCCCGCGCAGTACCGCAGGCGCTTCGGCGCGCTGGGCGCGCAGCTGCGGCAAGCGGCACAGCCCGTCGAATGAAATTCGTCGATTAAGACGGCCATGCAAAAATTGCGGATTTTCTCCCTCCGGCTCCACCTCTCAAACCCCTTCCGAACACCATGATCCGCGACCAAGAAACCCTGACCGCCCTTCTCGACAGCGTGAGCCGCTTTGTGCGCGAGCGCCTGGTGCCCGCCGAACACGAGGTGTCCGAGACCGACGAGATTCCGCCCGCCATCGTGCAAGAGATGCGCGAGCTCGGGCTGTTCGGGCTGACCATCCCCGAGGCCTTCGGCGGCTTGGAGCTGACGATGGAAGAAGAGGTGCTGGCCATGTTCGAGATGGGCCAGACCTCGCCCGCCTTTCGCTCGGTGTTTGGCACCACGGTGGGCATCGGCTCGCAGGGCATCCTGATGGACGGCACGCCCGAGCAAAAGGCCCGATACCTGCCGCTGATGGCCACCGGCGAGCTGATGGCCTCGTTTGCGCTGACCGAGCCCGACTCGGGCTCCGACTCGGCTTCGCTGCGCACCACCGCCATCAAGGACGGTGACCATTACGTCGTCAACGGCACCAAGCGCTTCATCACCAACGCACCGCAAGCCGGCATCTTCACGCTGATGGCGCGCACCGACCCGGCCAAGAAAGGCGCTTCGGGCATCTCGGCCTTCATCGTCGACGCCAAGTCCCCCGGCATCACGCTCGGCAAGCGCGACAAGAAGATGGGCCAGAAAGGCGCCCACACCTGCGACGTGATCTTCGACAACTGCCGTGTGCCCGCTGCCAACCTGATCGGCGGTGTCGAGGGCAAGGGCTTCTACACCGCGATGAAGGTGCTCGACAAGGGGCGCATCCACATCGCCGCCATCTGCGTGGGCGTGGCCAAGCGCGTGCTGGCCGACGCGTTGCAGTACGCGATGGAACGCAAGCAGTTCGGCCAGCCCATCGCCGAGTTCCAGCTCGTGCAGGCGATGCTGGCCGACAGCAAGACCGAGCTCTACGCTGCCGAGTGCATGGTGCTCGACGCCGCCCGCAAGCGCGACCAGGGCCTGCCGCACTCGACCGAAGCCTCGTGCTGCAAGCTGTTTGCCTCGGAGATGGTGGGCCGCGTGGCCGACCGCGGCGTGCAGATCCTCGGCGGCTCGGGCTACATCGCCGAGCATTCGATGGAGCGCTTCTACCGCGACGTGCGCCTGTTCCGCCTGTACGAGGGCACGAGCCAGATCCAGCAGGTGGTGATCGCGCGCAACATGGTGAAAGAAGCCACACGCTGAGCCCAAGCAGCGGCGCGTCATGTGCCGCTGCCCCCACGCGCACACCGTGAACGTGAGCCCTGCACAATGGCGCCCCTTGCCTTGTGCCCTGCTGCTCCCCACGCATGCCCAGCCCCGACCCGGCGCCCGATGAGGCGCACCCCTCACCCCGCCTGACCCCACCCGCCTGGCTGCAAGACCTGCTGCCCGCGCGCCTGACGGTCGACGCGCAGGAGCGCTGGCGGGTCGCTGCCGGGGCGGCGCTGGGCATCTTGCTGACCGCGCTGCTGGGCCACTTGTTCCCGTCCCACGCCACCGGCTCGATCTGGCTGGTGGCGCCCATCGGCGCCAGCGCGGTGCTGGTGTTCGGCCTGCCGGCCAGCCCGCTGGCGCAACCCTGGGCGGTGGTGGGCGGCAACACGGTCTCTGCCTTGGTGGGAATCATCTGCGTGCTCGCCTTCGGCAGCTCGCCGTGGGTGGCGGCGCTCGCGGTCGGCCTGGGCATCGCCGCCATGTTTGCCTTGCGTTGCCTGCACCCACCGGGCGGGGCGAGTGCCTTGTTGGTGGTGCTGACGGGCGTGCACGACCCCTCGTTTGCCTTGATGCCGGTGCTGGCCAATTCGCTGCTGCTGGTGGCGGTGGGCATCGCCTTCAACAACGCCACCGGGCGGCGCTACCCGCACGGGCAGCGCTCGGTGGCGACGGAAACCAAGCTCGCGCCAGCCTTCAGCGAGGCCGACCTCGACGCCGTGCTGGCCCGCCACAACCAGGTGCTCGACGTGAGCCGCGACGAGCTGCAAAGCCTGCTCTCGCAAACCGAGATCGAGGCCTACCAGCGCCGCCTGGGCACGCTGCGCTGCGCCGACATCATGTCGCGCCACCTGGTGACGGTGCAGTTCGGCACCTCGCTCGAAGAGGCCTGGGCGCTGCTGCGCGAGAAACGCATCAAGGCGCTGCCGGTGATCGACAAGGTGCAGCGCGTGGTGGGCATCGTGACCCTGGCCGACTTCATGCGCCACGCCGACCTCGACCTGCACCACGGCTGGGCCGAGCGGCTGCGCACGCTGATCCGCGCGACACCCACCAGCCACTCCGACAAACCCGAGGTGGTGGGCCAGATCATGGTGCGGCAGGTGCGTGTGGCCAGTGCCGAGCGGCCGCTCAGCGAGCTGGTGCCGCTGTTTGCCGACACCGGGCACCACCACATCCCGATCATCGACGCCGAGCGGCGGCTGGTGGGCATCATCACGCAGTCGGACCTGGTGGCGGCGCTGTGCCGCACGGGCTGATTGAGCACACCGGTTCAGGCGAAGCGCACGGTCACGCGCAAGCCACCGAGGGGCGAGTCGCCCAGCACCACCGACGCCCCATGCCGCTCGGCCACGCTCTTGACGATGGCGAGGCCGAGGCCCGTGCCCTCTTCGCCGCCGGCCGCGCGGCGGTAGAAGCGGTCGAACACCCGCTTGCGCTCCGAAGGCGGGATGCCGGGCCCGGTATCGTCGACCTGCAGCGTGGGCACGCCGTCGTCGTTGAAGACCCGCAGCTCGATGCGTGAGCCTTTGGGTGAATAGCGCACCGCGTTGTCGGCCAGGTTGCGCACCAGCACGGCCAGGCCCAGCTTGTCGCCACGCACACTCACCGGCGCGTCGGCGTGCAACACGAACTCGCTGCCGCGCGAGAGCGCATAGGGCACGGTGTCGGCCACGGCCTGGCGCACCACTTCGTTCAGGTCCAGTGGCTCCATCACGGCGGGCTGCGCGCCCGGCTCGCTGCGGGCCAGCGTCAGCAGCTGCTCGACGATGCGCGCGGCGCGGTCGATGCCGTCGGACAACACCGCAATCGCCTCGGTGCGTGCCGCTTCATCGGGTGCCCGCTTCAGCGAGCCGATCTGCAGCTTGAGCGCGGTCAGCGGCGAGCGCAACTCGTGGGCGGCATCCGACAGAAACGCGCGCTGCGTCTCCAAGGTCTGGCCCAGGCGCTGCAGCAGGCCGTTGAGCGCACTGACCAGGGGCGACACGTCATCGGGCAGGCCTTGCTCGGTGAGCGGCTGAAGCAACTGCTCGTCGCGCGAGCGCACCTCGGCCACCACCCGGCGCAGCGGCGCGAGCGTCAGCGAGGCCAGCCACCAGGCCATCAACGCCATCACCGGCGCCAGCAGCAAGAGCGGCATCACGCTGCGCAGCGCCGCGTTGGCCGCGAGCCGCTGGCGAATGCCCACCGGCTGCGCCACCTGGATCACCCGCCCCGGCGTGGCCACGCTGAAGGTGCGCCAAGTCTGGCCCTCGACCGGCACGTCGGCAAAGCCCAGCAGCGCCCGGCTGGGCAAGGCGCGGTGGTTGCGGGTGGCGTAGATGCTGCGGCCGTCCATGGTCCAGATCTGCACCACGAAGTCGAACTGTTCGTCGGCCAGCGCGTCGGCCTGGTTGGCGTCGATCTCGCCCTGGTCACGCAGCGAGAGTGCCATCTGCTTCAGCTGGTAGTCGAACAGGGCTTCGGTTTCGGTCAGCACGTTGCGGTAGGTCACCACGCCCATCACCAGGGCGACGAGCACCAGCATCCCCAGCAACGCCAACAGCAATCGCGTTCTGATCGTGTTCATGCCGGAACGAAGTAACCCACGCCACGCATGTTCTGGATGAACTCCGCCCCCAGCTTGCGGCGCAGCTGGTGGATGTAGACCGACACCGCATTGCTCTCGATCTCTTCACCCCAGCCGTAGAGCTTGTCTTCGAGCTGGGCGCGCGACAGCAGCGCGCCGGGGCGGGCCATCAGCGCTTCGAGCACCGCAAACTCTCGCGCCGACAGCAGCACCGGCTGGCCGTCTTGCGTGACCTGCCTCGTGGCCGGGTCGAGCGTCACACCGCGGTGCGAGAGCAGCGGCTGTGCGCGGCCGCTGTGGCGGCGCATCACGGCGCGCATGCGGGCGTTGAGCTCGTCGAGCTCGAAGGGTTTGACGAGGTAGTCGTCGGCACCCGCGTCGAGGCCCTTGACCCGGTCACCCAACCCATCACGCGCGGTGAGCACGATCACCGGCGTGTTGTCTTGCCGGCCGCGCAGCCAGCGCAGCACGCCCAGGCCGCCCTCGCCGCTGGGTGCGGCATCGGCCACCGGCGGCAGGCCCAGGTCGAGCAGCACCAGGTCGAAGCGCTCACTGCCGAGCGTGGCCTGTGCGGCGGTGCTGTCGCGCACCCAGTCCACGGCGTGGCCGTCCTGGCGCAGCGTGGTGCGCAGGCTTTCACCGATCATGCGGTCATCTTCTACCAACAGCAGGCGCATGGGGTTTGATTCACACCTTCACAGAGGAGCAAAAAGCATACGGTATCGTGCAGGCCGACCCCGCACCGAGACGCACCATGCCACAAGCCCTGCGCAGCACCCTGCTGTCTTTTCGCGACCTGCTGGCCACCGCCGGCCCCTTCATCGTGCTCACGCTCTTGCTGCTGGGCGCGGCCTACTGGGTGCTCGACCCGACACCGCCGAAGAAGGTGGTGCTGGCCACCGGTGTGGACCAAGGCGCCTATGCCGAGTTCGGCAAACGCTATGCCGAGCTGCTCAAGCGCCATGGCATCACCGTCGAGCTGCGCGCCACGGCGGGCGCGGCCGAAAACCTCAAGCTGCTGCGCGACCCGGCCTCGGGCGTGGACATCGCCTTCACGCAGGGCGGCGCCGGCGAACGCGACCGCGCCACCCAGGAAGACGAAGGTGAGCTGGTCTCGCTGGGCAGCCTGTTCTACGAGCCGGTCTGGCTCTTCTACCGTGAGGACTCGGCCAAGCGTCTCTTGAAAGGCCCCACGCTCACCAGCTTGGCGCAGCTGCCCGGCTGGAAGGTCAACATCGGCGCGCGCGGCAGCGGCGTGCCCAACCTGATGCGCAAGCTGATCGAAGCGAACCGTGTCGACAAGGACGCCATCACCCTGCTGCGCGAGACGCAGACCCCGGCCGTGATGGGCTTTCTGAACGGCGACATCGACGCCATCGCCTTCGCCTCGGCCCCCGAATCGCTGATGGTGCAGATGCTGCTGCAAACCCCGGGCGTGAAGCTGTTCAACTTTGCCCAGGCCGACGCCTACTCGCGCCGCTTCCCGTTCATGAGCCCGGTGACGCTGCCGCGTGGCGTGGTCGACCTGGCGGGCGACCTGCCGCCCGAAGACGTGCGCCTGGTCGCACCCACCGCCTCGCTGGTGGCACGCGAGGGCACGCACCCGGCGCTGATCCAGCTCTTCGTGCAGGCCGCGCACACGGTTCATGGTGAATCGGGCTGGTTCCAGCGCAAGGGCGACTTCCCCAACGCCAAGAACACCGAGCGCCCGCTCGCCGCCGAGGCGCAGCGCTTCTACGCCACCGGCGTGCCGGTGTTGCAGCGCTTCCTGCCCTTCTGGCTGGCCAACCTGATCGACCGCATGTGGGTGGTGCTGGTGTCGATCGTGGCCATCCTGATCCCGCTCTCGCGTGTGGTGCCGCCGCTCTACCAGTTCCGCATCCGCTCGCGCATCTTCCGTTGGTACAAGCAGCTGCGCGCGGTCGAAGACGAACAAGGCACACGACCCACCGACGTGCTGCTTCAAGAGCTGGCCGATATCGAGCACAACGTGGAGCAGGTGTCGGTGCCGCTCAGCTACGCCGACGAGCTGTACTCGCTGCGCAGCCACATCCACATGGTGCGCAAGAAGCTGCTGGCGGGAGCCCCGACCTAAGAGCCCACCCGCTGGCGCCACCGCGCGGTGTCCACGCCCTTGAAGATCAACCAAAGGGAGAACGCAAGCTCTCCCACGAAGGCCGGCACCAGAACCCCGGGCACGATGGCCGCGGCCAACGAAGGGGCCAGCAGCAAAGCAAAGCTGTTGACCAGGTAGCTCAGCCCCGCGAAAAAGATCAACGCACCCAGAGCCTTGGGCCAGAAGCCCGACTGCCAGATCAGCACGCCCCGAACCAGGCACGCCACGCCGAAGAAGATGAGGCCGATGCCAAACCCATGGGCATGCGCCTCGATGGCCAGCAAAGACAGGGCGTGCAGCTGCTCGGCCGAAAAGGCCTTCAGGTAGACGCCGTCGCCAAGCAAGAACAGCGGCACCAACAGGGTGAGCTTGTTGAGAGCCAGCACGGCCGTCTGCACCAGGTTGACCAGGGTCGCGAGCAAGGCCAGGCTCTTGTTCACGGGCTTGAGCAAGACGTACAAGATCAGGATCACCGGCACATCCAGCACGTGCATCAGCAGGTCGCCCACGATGCCGGCGCGCCACAGCAGCGGTGACGCTGCGATGGCCAGGGCCGTGGCGCTCGCATCGCCCGGCACGATGAAGCTGGCTCTGACGTAGAGCTCGCCAAACATGCCCAGGAGAATGATGGCCAGGTACATGACACCGGCCAGGCGCGCGTAGCGCTGCGGCGAGCGCTCGATGGCAGAGATCGTCATGCCAGCAGCTTCGCCTGCACGCTCTTCGCAGGCCACGCGAAATGGCCGCCACCCAGGTGGTGCAGTGTGTGCAGCTCGGTGTTGTCGTCACGGAACGACCAGCGGCCGTGCTCGAACACCCGCGGGTCGGCCTGGGCCGAGACCACCTCGCCGAAGCAGGTGTCGTAGGCCTCCTCGGTGTGGCGCTCGGGGATCAGCCGGCATTCGAGCCAGGCCACGCACCCCGCCACCAGCGGCAGGCCGAGCACGGGGCTGTCGAAGGCCTCGATGCCATAGCGGTCGAACTTGTCGGGCGCCGTGGGGTCGCGGCCGGACACGCTGCCCACCGTGTAGGTCACATCGAGCAAGTTGCGACACGGAATGCTGAGCGTGAAGCCACCACTCGCCATGATCAGCTCGCGGGTGTAGGTGCTCTTGTCGACCACCACCGCCACACGCGGCGGCGTGAACTCGACCGGCATCGACCAGGCCGCGGCCATCACGTTGCGGCGCCCCGCGTGGGCACTGCCCACCAGCACCGTGGGGCCGTGGTTGATGAGGCGGCAGGCATGGGCGAGGTCGACGGGTTGTCTCATGCCCCCAGTCTATGGCGCTCGTACAGCGCATTCAGCTCGGCCTGCGGTATTTGTTGAGCGGCGTACCCCACCGTGCCGCGCTCGCGCAGCTCGCGGGCGCTGCGTCGCACCAGGCCCAGCGCCGCGCGGGCGATGGAGCCGCCCACGCTGATGCGTTGAACGCCCGCATCAATCAGGTCCAGCGCACTCGACGAAGCTTCGTTCAGGCCGACCACGAGATTGAGCGGGCCGGCGATCTCTTTCGCCAGGATGCGAGCGCGCGCCACGTCGGTCACGCCCGGCGTGAAGATGCAGTCGGCACCGGCTTCGAGGAAGCGGTTGCCGCGTTGCACCGCACGCTGCATGGCGTTGTCGTCACCACGCTGAAACACATCGGTGCGGGCGGTGAGCACAAAGGCTCGGCCTGACGATCGGATGGCGGCGCGGGCCGCCGCGATGCGTGCGGCAGCCGTGGCTTCATCGAACAGGCCACCGGTGGCACGGTCGACGTCTTCCAGGTTGCAGCCCGCCGCGCCGGCCGCGATGGCCAGCCGCACGGTCTCGGCCACTTGCTCGGGCGTGTCGCCGTAGCCCGACTCAAGGTCGGCGTTCACCGGCAGGCCCACGGCGGCGACGATGCGGCCAATGGCATCCAGCATCTCGTCTCGTGTGACGGCGCAACGGGTGTCGCTCACGCTGTAGTCCGGCTTGCCCATCGAGAACGCGATGCCCGCGCTGGTGCTGCCGATGGCGGCAAAGCCTTCTTCCGCGAGGATCACGGCGCTGCCGGCGTCCCAGGCATTCGGCATCACGAAGCCGCGGTCGGCCTGGTGCAGCTTGAGGAAGGCGCTGCACCTGGCGGCATGGGTGGGGTGGGTCACGGGGCGTCTCCTGGCGTTGAATGGTGTGCCATCGTGCAAGGCACACCACGCTGCGTCAAACGCATAGTTCTTCTAAGATCGATCATCTTTTTGCATGGGTTGCACAGGCATGGACTCAGAGGCCTTGGAGACATTTCTGGCCGTGTACCGGCAAGGCGGCGTGTCGGCGGCGGCGAGCGCGCTCTCGCGCACGCAGTCGGCCATCAGCCGCCGCCTGGCTGTGCTCGAGCGCGAAGTCGGCGCGCCCCTGTTCGAGCGCATCGGGCGCGGGCTGGTGCTGAGCGAACTCGGTGCCGCCCTGCTGCCCTATGCCGAGCGGGTGGCCGCCGCCATCGGCGACGCCCGGTCCATCGTGGCCGAGGCGAGTGCCGGCGCCGTGCAGATGGCCACCGTGGGTACGCTCGCCAACGCGACCCTCACGAACGCACTGCAACGCGCCAAGGCCCGCCACCCCACGCTCGACGTTCGCCTGCAAACCGCCACCAGCGCCGAGGTCAGCGCCAAGGTGCGCTCGGGCGAAGTGACCGTCGGCCTGCGCTACTTTGAAGACACATCGCCCGACCTCGACTGCCGCGTCGTGCAGCAAGAGCATCTTGTCGTGGTGTGTGCGGCCGCGCACCGCTTCGCCGGCAAACGCCTCAAGTCGCTGGCCCAGCTCGCACACGAGCGCTGGCTTGCCTTCCCGGTGCAAGAACGGCGTGGCGAAGCCTTTGCGGCCAGCGTGTTCGCACAGTTCCTGACACGCGGCATCGACCTCATCGACTGGGTGGCCATCGACGGCCTCACCGCCCAAAAGCGCCTGGTCGAGGCCGGCTTCGGGCTGGCGCTGCTGCAAGCGAGCGCCGTCGAAGAAGAGCTCGCACATGGCAGCCTCGCCCTCGTCCGCGTGGATGACCTCAGCGTCTCCATCCCGGTCGCGCGCCTCGTGCGCCGCGGCGGGCACCTGAGCGCCGGCGCGCAGGTTTTGCTCAGGGAGCTGGGGCGGCCCTCCAACATCCGGCACACTCGCGCTCAAACCAGACGCCCATGAAAGCACGACCCAACCACAAACCCCAAGTGCTGATCATCGGCTGCGGCTTCGGCGGCCTCGAAGCCGTTCGAGCGCTGTCGAAGGCCCCGGTCAACATCACCCTGATCGACCGCACCAACCACCACCTGTTCCAGCCGTTGCTGTACCAGGTGGCGACCGCGGGCTTGAGCGCCCCGGCGATTTCGGCGCCCATCCGCCACATCTTGCGCAAGGAGATGCGGCGCGGCAACCTCACCGTGTTGCAGGCCGAGGTGACGGCCATCGACGCGGCCGACAAGTCGGCCCTGCTCGACGACGGCGAGGTTGTCGACTACGACCATCTCATCGTGGCCGCCGGCGCCACCCACAGCTACTTTGGCCACGACGACTGGGCGCCGCATGCGCACGGGCTGAAGACGCTGGCCGATGCCTTCGCGATCCGCGCCCGCGTGATCGGCGCCTACGAACGCGCCGAGCGCTGCGCCGACCCGATCGAGCGCTCCACCTGGATGAGCTTCGTCGTGGTGGGCGCCGGCCCCACCGGCGTCGAGATGGCAGGCACGCTGAGCGAGATCGCGCAGCACACGTTGTCGAAGGAGTTTCGCCACATCAACTCGAAGCACGCGCGCGTCGTGCTGCTCGAAGGCTCCGACCGCGTGCTGGGCAGCTTCGTGCCCGAGCTGCAGCAGCGCGCCCGCGAGCAGCTCAAGCGCCTGCGGGTCGACGTGCGCACCGGCTGCAAGGTGCTGGCGATCAACGACATGGGCGTGAGCTACGGCTCGCGCGAAGGCGACGTGGAGCTGGTGCACCACGTGCCCACCCACACCGTGATCTGGGCGGCCGGCGTGGCGGGCTCGCCGCTCGGCCGCACGCTCGCGGCCAGCGCCGAGGCCACACTCGACCGCGCCGGCCGCCTGGTGGTCGGCCCCGACCTGAGCCTGCCCGGTCACCCCGAGATCGCCGTCATCGGCGACCTGGCGGCGGCACAAAGCCACGGCCCCGGCGCGCCCAAGCCGGTGCCCGGCGTCAGCCCCGCCGCCAAGCAGATGGGCCGGCTCGCCGCCGCCAACCTGTTGCGCCGACTGAAAGGCGAAGCGCCGCTCGCGTTTCGCTACCGCGACTATGGCAACCTGGCCACCATCGGCCGGCGCGCGGCGGTGGTCGACCTGTCGGTGCCGGTGTTCGGCGCGTTGCGTTTCTCAGGCTTCTTCGCCTGGTTGTTCTGGCTGTTTGCGCACATCTACTTCCTGATCGGCTTTCGCAACCGTCTGGTGGTGATGATCGACTGGGCCTGGTCCTACTTCAGCTTCGAGCGCCATGCGCGCGTCGTGGCCGAACCGGCATGGCCGGAGGCCCAGCCCACCCAGCCCCCACTGATGGACAACCCGGACACGCAGCCTTTGGCCTGAGGCCACGCCGGGTCGACAAGACTCCTAGAATCCAACGACACCGACCCACCGCACGCCGTCCGGCCCTACACAGGCCCGCCGCGCAGCACCACCGGACCACCACCCATGGACACCCGCACCTCCCCCATCCGCCTGCGCCTCGAACGGGTGCGTGACGCGCTCAAGCAGCAGCAACTCGCGGCCGTGCTGGTGCCCTCCAGCGACCCGCACCTGTCGGAATACCTGCCCGAGCGTTGGCAAGGGCGGCAGTGGCTCTCGGGCTTCACCGGCTCGATGGCCACGCTGGTGGTCACGCAAGATGAAGCCGCGCTGTTTGCCGACAGCCGCTACTGGGTGCAGGCCGAGGCCGAGATTGCGGGCACGGGCATCGACCTGGTGAAGATCCCTACCGGCACCGCCACCCACCACCTCGACTGGCTGGCCACGCACGTGAGCGCCGGCCACACCGTCGGTGTCGACGGCAGCGTGCTCGGCCTCGCCTCGGCGCAAGCGCTGCAGGCCACGCTCGCGAAAGCCGGCGTGAAGCTGCGCACCGATTTCGACGTGCTCGACGCCGTGTGGCCCGAGCGCCCTGGCCTGCCCGATGCGCCGGTCTATGAACACCTGGCGCCACACGCCCCGCTGTCGCGTGCCGCCAAGCTGACCCAGGTGCGCGAAGTCATGGCGCGCTCGGGGGCCACGCAGCACTTTGTGTCGACCGTCGATGACATCGCGTGGCTGTTCAACCTGCGCGGCTGCGACGTCAGCTACAACCCCGTCTTCCTGGCCCATGCACTGATCGACCTGCACGGCGCCACGCTCTTCGTGGCCGAGGGCAAGGTGCCCGCCGCGGTGCAAAAGGCCCTTGCCGCTGACGGCGTGAAGCTCGCGCCCTATGCCCAGGCGGCCGTCGCGCTCAAGGCCCTGACGGCCAAAGACACCCTGCTGATCGACCCGCGCCGCGTGACACTCGGCCTGCGCGAGAACGTGGCCACCAGCGTGCGCGTGGTCGAAGCCATCAACCCCAGCACCTTGTTCAAGAGCCGCAAGAGCGCCGCCGAAGCCGCACACATTCGTGAAGCCATGGCACAAGACGGCGCAGCCATGTGCGAGTTCTACGCCTGGTTCGAGCAGGCGCTGGGCAAGGAGCGCATCACCGAGCTGACGGTCGATGAACGCTTGAGCGCCGCCCGCGCCAGGCGACCCGGCTTCGTCGGCCTGAGCTTCAACACCATCGCCGGCTACAACCCCAACGGCGCGATGCCCCACTACCGCGCCACACCCGAGTCACACGCCGTGATCGAGGGCAACGGCCTGCTGCTGATCGACTCCGGCGGCCAGTACCTGGGTGGCACCACCGACATCACCCGCGTCTGGCCCATCGGCCAGATCACGCCAGCACACCGGCGCGACTACACGCTGGTGCTGAAGGGCACGATCGCGCTGAGCCGCACACGCTTCCCGCGCGGCACGCTCTCGCCGATGGTCGACGCCATCGCCCGCGCGCCGCTGTGGGAACACGGCCTCGACTACGGCCACGGCACCGGCCACGGCGTGGGCTACTTCCTCAACGTGCACGAGGGCCCGCAGAGCATCTCCAGAACCACGCCCGAGCCGCACATGGCGATGGAGCCCGGCATGGTCACCAGCATCGAGCCCGGCCTGTACCGGCCCGGCCAGTGGGGCATCCGCATCGAGAACCTGGTGCTCAACGTGCCGGTCGACACGGCAGAGGGTGGTGCCTTCGGTGAGTTCCTCGAGTTCGAAACGCTCACGCTGTGCCCCATCGACACCCGGTGCATTGACCGCAGCTTGTTGCGTGCCGATGAGGTGGACTGGCTCAACCGCTATCACGCGGTGGTGCTTGAGCGGCTGGGGCCGCTGGTGAGCGGCGATGCGCTGGCCTGGTTGAACGAGCGCACCAAGGCCATCTGACGCTCTCCGTCATTCCCGCGCAGGCGGGAATCCAGGATGGTCTGCTGTGCGTCTGTGCCGCTTCGCGTGGCGGTTTCTACCTGACTTGTTCGTCGGCGCCGGGTGTTCGGCCCGGCGGCCGACCCAC
>NZ_JADMJX010000327.1 GCF_018780185.1 Rhizobacter sp. | reverse complement strand
GGGCGGCAGCACGTTGAGGTCGGCGGCGGCGGGCAGCATGGAGCCGTTCCAGATCTTGGCCGGATCAACACGGGTCTTGGTGCCGTAGGCGTCGGAGACCTGCGAGGCCATCAGTGCCAGGCGACCGGGCACGATCTGGCCAAAGCCTTCCTTGCGCGCGTCGGGGCTGGCCACCACCGCGTCGATGGCCAGTTGCAGGCGGCGGGTCTCCAGCGGCACGTTGATGATGCCGTCGCGCGCCTTCACGCTCTCGATGGAGGCAGCGGGGCTGGCCATCACGTCCTTGGCGCCCTTGGCAAAGGCGGTCAGGAAGGCTTTCACCGCAGCCGGGTTCTCGGCAATCATCTTGGGCGAAGCAATGATCGCGTTGCCATAGAGCTTCACGCCGTTGTCGGCGTAGTTCATGACGACCACGTCTTCGGCCTTGACGCCACGCGCCTCCAGGTTGAGCAGCGAGGTGAACGAGAAGCCGGTGATGGCGTCGATGTCGCCGCGCACCAGCATGGTTTCGCGCAGCGGCGGGTCCATCGAGGTCCAGGCCACGCTGCCGATGTTGTTGGCCTTCTGGAAGATCGGGAAGCCCTTGCGGCCGGCGTCGAACACCGGCGCGCCCAGTTTCTTGCCGTTGAGGTCGGCGGGCTTGGTGATGCCGCTCTTCTTGAGCGCGAGCACCGCGGCCGGCGTGTTGTTGTAGACCATCATCACCGCCACCGGCTTGTTGGGTGCGGTCGGGTTGTTGGCATGGAACTCCATCAGCGCGGCCAGGTCGGCAAAGCCCATGTCGTACGTGCCCGACGCCACGCGGGTGACGGTGCCACCCGAGCCGTTGCCGGCGTCGACCGTGACGTTGAGCTTCTCGGCCTTGAAGTAGCCCTTGGCCACCGGCACGAGGAAGAGTGCCGCCGGGCCTTCAAAGCGCCAGTCGAGCTGGAACTTGACCGGGGTTTCCTGGGCCTGCGCCAGTGGCACCAGCGTGAGAGCGAGAAGGGTGGCGATGAAGCTGCGCTTGCGGAGGGTCATGGGCGGTGTCTCGGAGAAGGAGGAACGTGAAGTGGATGGCGCTGCAAGAACCATGCTCAAGCTTGAATGCGCCGGCCGGCCACGTAGGTGGCGGCGAGGTTGCGCTCGTCGCCCAGGGTCATCCAGGCGAAGACCTTTTCGTGCAGGTCGTGGGCCACGGCCAGGCGGCGCTGCGCCACCGGGCCTGCCGCCCAGTCCCACACGCAAACGTCGGCCATGCAGCCGGGCTCCAGCGAGCCGATTTCGTCGGCCAGGTGCAGCGCCTGCGCGGCGCCCCGCGTGGCGGCGTGCAAGGCCTTCCAGGCGGTGAGGCGCTGGCCGGCCATGGCCTGCACCTTGTAGGCATCGGCCAGGCTCTTCAGCTGGCACAGGCTGGTGCCGCCGCCCACGTCGGTGGCCACGCTGACCGCGGCGCCAGCGGCCTCGGCTGCGCGCCAGTCGAACAGGCCGCTGCCGAGGAAGAGGTTGGACGAGGGGCTGTGGGCGATCTGCGCACCGCTGTCTCGCAGGGCCGCGCGGTCGGCGTCGTCGAGCCAGATGCCATGGGCCAGCACGCTGCGCTCGTTGAGCAGGCCGGCGCGGGCGTAGACGTCAAGGTAGCTGCGGGCTTCAGGGAACAGCTCGCGCGCCCAGCGCACCTCGTCGCGGTTTTCGGCCACGTGGGTCTGCATGTAGACGCCGGGGTGCGACTGGCACAGCCCGCCGGCCATGGCCAGCTGTTCCGGCGTGCTGGTGGGGGCAAAGCGCACCGTCACGGCGTAGGCCAGGCGGTCGGTGCCGTGCCAGCGCTGGATCAGGTCGACACAGTCGCGCTCGGCCTGGGCCACGTCGTCGCGCAGGCCGTCGGGGGCATGGCGGTCCATCAGCACCTTGCCGGTGATGAGGCGCATGCCGCGCGCCTGCGCGGCGGCAAAGAGCGCGTCGGCGCTGACCTTGTGGACTGTGGGGAAGACCACCGCGCTGGTCGTGCCGTGGGCCAGCAGCGCGTCGAGGAAGCGTGCCGCGCCGGCCGCCGCCTCGCCCGCATCGGCATAACGCTGCTCGGCCGGGAAGGTGTAGGTGTTGAGCCAGTCGAGCAGCTCGGTGCCGTAGCTCGCGATCACGTCGAGCTGCGGGCTGTGCACGTGGGTATCGATGAAGCCGGGCAGGATCAGCTGACCGCGGTGGTCGAATTGCGCCCAGCTGGCGTCGGGCGCTTGCGCACCGGGCTGGGCGCCGACGATGCGCCCGGCGTCGATCAGCAACCAGTGGTCGGGCCGGTAGCGCACCGCAGCGGAGGCCGTCGCACCCCAATCGGGCGTGGCCGTGAAATCGAGCAGGTCGCCGCGCAGGGCAAGGCGTGAGGGTGGGGTCATGGGCATGGGTTCAGGTGTGCAAACCCCGTACCCGCGGCACGCCGCGTGCTACGTTGTCTTTGTGACAAACCCCGTGCTGTGACATAAGCTTTCTCGCATGAATCCGCAACCGATACGCTTTTACCACCGTGGCGCCGTCGTCGAGGTGAATGGCCCTCACCCCACCCGATCGGTGCTCGACTGGCTGCGTGAAGACGCCCGCTGCACCGGCACCAAGGAAGGCTGCAACGAGGGCGACTGCGGCGCCTGCACCGTGGTGATCGGCGAGCTGGCGCAGCCCGGTGACGCCTCGCCCGTGCGCGGCCTCACGCTGAAGACTGTCAACGCCTGCATCCAGTTCCTGCCCACGCTCGATGGCAAGGCCTTGTTCACCGTCGAAGACCTGAAGTCGGCCCAAGGGCTGCACCCCACGCAGCAGGCGATGGTCGAGTGCCATGGCTCGCAGTGCGGTTTTTGCACCCCGGGCTTCGTGATGTCGCTGTGGTCGAGCTACGAGCGGCACCAGGCCTGCGGCGTGCGCCCGAGCCGCCAGGCGGTGGCCGATGAACTGTCGGGCAACCTGTGCCGCTGCACCGGCTACCGCCCCATCCTCGATGCGGGTGAGCGCATGTTCGAGCTGCCCCCCGCGACGCTCGACACCGTGCCCGTGGTCGCCGCGCTGCAGGGCCTGCAGCGCGAGAACGGGTTCCATTACGCCGCCTTCAACCGCCAGGTCGAAGGGCCGCAGCGGGTCGATCACTTTCGCGCACCGCGCACGCTCGACACCTTGGCCACCTTGCGTGAGCAGCAGCCGCAGGCTCAGCTGCTGGCCGGCTCCACCGATGTGGGGCTGTGGGTCAACAAGCAGTTCAAGCCGCTGGGCGACATCATTTACCTAGGCGATGTTGAAGAGCTGCGGCGCATCGAAGAGCAGGGCGGCGAGCTGCTGATCGGCGCTGGCGCCTCGCTCGAATCGGCCTGGCGCGCTCTCGCGCAGCGCCTGCCTTCGCTGACCGAGGTGTGGCTGCGCTTCGCCTCACCGCCCATCCGCAATGCCGGCACCATGGGCGGCAACATCGCCAATGGCTCACCCATCGGTGACTCGGCACCGGTGCTGATGGCGCTCGACGCCCAACTGGTGTTGCGCAAGGGCGCGCGCATCCGGCGCGTGCCGTTGGCCGGGTTCTACCTCGACTACATGAAGAACCAGCTGCAGGCCGGCGAGTTCGTGCAGGCGATGGCGGTGCCGCTGCCGGTGATGCAGCGGCAGGTGCGCGCCTACAAGATCAGCAAGCGCTTCGACTGCGACATCTCGGCGCTGTGCGCCGGCCTCGCGATCGAACTCGATGGCGACACCGTCAAGCAGGTGCGTTTGGCCTTCGGCGGCATGGCCGCCACCGTCAAGCGCGCCGCCGCCGCCGAAGCCGCACTCACCGGCCAGGCCTGGACCCAGGAGGCGGTGACGCGTGCGCAAGCCGCGCTGGCGCAAGACTTCAAGCCGCTGTCCGACATGCGGGCGAGTGCGGCCTACCGCATGCAGGTGGCGCAAAACCTGTTGCTGCGCTTCTGGCTCGAAACGCGTGCGCACGATGCCTTGCCGCCGCAGGCCACCAGCGTGTGGAGCGGCATGGCGCGCAGCGAGCTCTCTTTGGAAGATCGGCGATGAACAAGCCACGCGACACCTTCCTGCACTTGCCCACCGAAGCGCAGGCCTTGAGCGCGGGCGCGCGGGTGGGCATCAGCCGCCCGCATGAGTCGGCCCACCTGCATGTGGCGGGTGAGGCGGCCTACATCGACGACCTGCCTGAGTTGGCGGGCACCTTGCACGCGGCGCTGGGCCTGTCGCCGGTGGCGCACGGCCGTCTGCTCGCCATCGACGCGGACGCCGTGCGTGCCATGCCCGGCGTGGTGGCCGTGCTGACCGCCGCCGACATCCCTGGCCCCAACGACTGCGGCTCCATCGTCCACGACGAACCCATCCTCGCAGATGGTGAACTGCGCTACCTCGGCCAGCCGGTGTTCGCGGTGATCGCAAGCACACGCGATGCCGCCCGCCGCGCGGCGGCGCGGGCCCAGAGCGTGCTGAAGGTCGAGGCGCTGCCGCCGGTGCTGACGCCGCAAGCCGCGCACGCACAAGGCCGGTACGTGCTGCCGCCGATGCACCTGGTGCGCGGCGATGCGCAGAAAGCCATCGCTGCCGCGCCCCATCGGTTGAAAGGCACGCTCGACGTTGGTGGGCAGGAGCAGTTCTACCTCGAAGGCCAGATCAGCTACGCCATCCCGAAAGAGAACGACGGGATGCTGGTGCATTGCTCCACCCAGCACCCGAGCGAAATGCAGCACCTGGTGGCGAACGCGCTGAAGCTGCAGGCCCACCACGTGCAGGTGGAGTGCAGGCGCATGGGCGGCGGCTTCGGTGGCAAGGAGTCGCAGTCGGCGCCCTTCGCCTGCATCGCCGCGGTGGCGGCGCGCCAGCTCAATCGGCCGGTGAAGTTGCGGCTCGACCGCGACGATGACTTCCTGATCACCGGCCGGCGCCACTGCTTCTGGTACGAATACGAAGTGGGCTACGACGACGACGGCCGCGTGCTCGGCAGCGAGATCACCATGGTCTCGCGCGCCGGCCACTCGGCCGACCTGTCGGG
>NZ_JADMJX010000011.1:18998-34606 GCF_018780185.1 Rhizobacter sp. | reverse complement strand
TGCAGCTTGACGCGGAAGAACTCCAGCTGCTTTTCGTTCATGTACTCGCTGTCGGGCATGGCGAGGATCTCGGCTTCACTCAGGTCGCGGCCGGCCTTGGTCTTCCAGGCGTTGGCCAGCTTCGGGTCGGCCTTGTGCGCTGTCTTGGTGATGTCGATCAGCAGCGAATTCATCTGACGGGTGGGCGGCCGCGGTGGAGCAAAGCGGTCGGCAAAACGGGACGTGGCCGGCGGAACGGGCGCGGGCGTGGAGGCGGCAGCCGAGGCACGGGCCGCGGCGGAGAGCTTGGGTTGCGGCACTTTGACGGGCTTGGCGGCCACGACGGGTGCGGGAGCGGGTACGACAGGTTTGGTCACGGCAGGTGTCTTAACGGGTGCGGGCGCCGGGGCCGCCTTGGCGACTGGTTTGGTCGGGGCGACGGGTTTGGCGGCCGGCTTGGGCGGAGAGGAGGGCTTGGCTGCGGGTTTGGCAGCAGGTTTGGTGGCAGCCTTGGCCGCGGGCTTGGTGGTTTTGGCGGGGGTGGCTTTGGCAGTGGGCTTGGGAGCGGCTTTGGCGACAGGCTTGCTGGGTTTGGCCGGGGCTTTGGGCGCAGGCTTCTTGGCCGCCGGCGCCGGCTTCTTGGCCGCTGGCTTGGTGGGAGTGGGTCGCTTAACCGGGGTCTTGCTCACTGAAGTCTCCTCGCAACGGCGGTTATACCCGCTCTGCGCAGCCCTGGGTGGCCCCGCAGCCCCTGTTGGGCGCCGCGGATTGTAGCCACGTTGTTTGCCGCTGCGCCTTCATATTCAAACCAAGCTCAGACCAAGCACTGCTCCAGACCTTGTTCGAGGATTTCACGGGGCAGATCCAGCCCGATGAAGACCATCTTGCTGCCCTTTTTCTCGCCCTTGGCCCAGGCCGGGCCCAAGTCACTGCCCATCAGCTGGTGCACGCCCTGGAAGATGACCTTCTTGTCAGACCCCTTCATATAGAGAACACCCTTGTAGCGCAGCATCTTGGGGCCATAGACCTGCACGATGGCGCCCAGGAAGTCTTCGAGCTTGGCCGGGTTGAAGGCCTTGTCGGACTTGAAGACGAATGATTTCACGTCGTCGTCATGGGCATGGTGGTGCGGGTGGTCGCAGTGCTCACCGTGCTCATGGTCGTGATCGTGGTGATCGTGGCCGTGGTGGTCATGGTCGGCGGCCTGGAGGAAATCGGGGTCGATGTCGAGCTTGGCGTTGAGGTTGAAGCCGCGCAGGTCGAACACCTCGGCGATCGGCACCTCGCCAAAGTGAACCTTGCGCTGTGGCGCGCGCGGGTTCATGTGCTTGATGCGATGCATCAGGTCAGCCACCTCGGCCTCGCCGACCAGGTCGGTCTTGCTGATGAAGATCTGGTCGGCAAAGCCGATCTGGCGGCGCGCTTCCTGGCGGCTGTCGAGCTGGTCGTTGCCGTGTTTGGCGTCGACCAGGGTCAAGATGGAGTCGAGCAGGTAGCTCTCGGCGATCTCGTCGTCCATGAAGAAGGTTTGTGCCACCGGCCCCGGGTCGGCCAGGCCGGTGGTTTCGATCACCACGCGGTCGAACTTGAGCTCGCCCTTGCGGCGCTTTTCGGCCAGGTCGCTCAGTGTTGTGCGCAAATCTTCGCGGATCGAGCAGCACACGCAGCCGTTGTTGAGCTGGATGATCTGTTCGGTGCTGTCTTGCACCAGGATCTCGTTGTCGATGTTCTCAGAGCCGAACTCGTTTTCCACCACGGCGATCTTCTGGCCGTGGGCTTCGGTGAGCACCCGCTTGAGCAGGGTGGTTTTGCCGGAACCCAGAAAGCCGGTGAGGATGGTGGCGGGGATGAGACTCATGGTGAAGGAACCTGTTCGAAGCAAGAAGAAGGCCGAAATGGGGCCGCAAGAATTTGGTTCAAGGTACCAGATGTGTCAAGACCGGCTTCAGTTAAGCTTTTGGGGTCTGAACTTCCTCCCTGCGGCCTGATGGCTGATCCTCACCCGAGTCGATACCCCAAAGGCGCTGACAAACACGGTCACCACGCCGACAAGCGCAGCTTGTTCGAGCGGCTGGTTGAATTTGTTTCGCCCGGCCCCGATTCGAAAGACGAGCTGATTGAGACGCTGGCCGACGCCGAGCATCGCGAGTTGATCGCGCCCGAGTCGCGCATGATGCTCGAAGGCGTGATCCGCATGGCCGACCTGACCGCCGGCGACGCCATGGTGGCCGCACCGCGCATGGACGTGCTCGACATCGACGCCCCCTACGACGAGTTGCTGTGGATGGTGATCGACACAGGCCATTCGCGCTTTCCGGTGTTCGAAGGCAAGCGCGAGAACATCATCGGCACGCTGATGGCCAAAGACCTGCTCAAGCTGCAGCGTGCACCCGAGCTGAACCTGCGCACGCTTCTGCGCCCGGCTGTCTTCGTGCCCGAATCCAAGGGCCTGAACGACCTGCTGCGCGACTTCCGTGCCAACCGCAACCACCTGGCGATGGTGATCGATGAGTTTGGCAACACCGCCGGGCTGATCACCATTGAAGACGTGCTCGAAGAAATAGTAGGCGAGATCGAAGACGAGTTCGACGACAAAGATGGCGAAACCGGCATCTACACGCTGGCCGACGGCAGCCACCGCGTGGCCGGTGATGCCGACATCGCGGCGGTCAACGAGGCCTTCGTGGTCAAGCTGCCGGTCGACGAGTTCGACACCATCGGTGGCCTGGTCGCCCAGGCCCTGGGGCGTGTACCGCGGCGTGGCGAGGCGGTGCCGCTGGGCAGTCTGATCTTCACCGTGATGCTGACCCGGGGCGGGGCGGTGCGCTGGTTCAAGGTGACACGAGCGCCTGAAGTGGCCGTGGGTACCGACGGTGCGTGACCGCAGCGCCGCCGCCCCGGCGCCAGCTTCCGCGCGCCGCCGCACGCGCCGCAGCAGCTCGTCCGACAGCATGCTGCTCGGGCTGGATGTGCTGCTGGCCCTGGTGCTGGGCGGTCTGCACAGCCTGCCCATGTCTTACCCCGCCATCTGGTGGTTGCAGATCGCCTGTGTGGCGGGTCTCGCGTGGCAGGTGAGCCGCGCCACACCATGGCGTGCGGCGTGGGTCGGTCTGAGTTTTGGAGCTGCCTGGCTGGCCGCCAGCGTCTGGTGGCTCTACATCAGCATGCACCTCTACGGTGGCTTGTCGTCGACCCTGGCGGTGCTTGCGGTGATCGCCCTGAGCCTGCTTCTGTCGCTCTACCTCGCCCTGGCGATGGCCTTGTTTTCGCGCCTGCGCCGCCACCGGCCGCTGATCGACGCGCTCTTGTTTGCCGCTTGCTGGTTGCTGGCCGAGCTGGCGCGTGGGGTCATCTTCACCGGCTTCCCCTGGGCGGCGTCGGGCTATGCCCATATCGACGGGCCGTTGGCCAACCTGGCGCCGTGGATCGGCGTCTACGGCATCGGCTTCGTTTGTGCAGCACTCGGCGCAGGTCTGGTCCTGGGCATGCGCGACGTCGGCCAGCGCAGCGCGGGTGCGGTGCTGGGCTTTGGCGCCAGCGCCACGGTGCTGATCGCGCTGGCACTCATCAAGCCGGTGCCGTTCACCCAGCCCACCAGCACGCTCACGCTCACGCTGCTGCAGAGCAACGTGCCGCAAGACCAGAAGTTCTCTGAGGCGTACCTGCCGCAGACCCTGCTCTGGGCGCAACAGCAGCTGCTGGCGGCCAAGGGCGACCTGGTGCTCGGGCCCGAAACCGTGGTGCCGCTGCTGCCTGAGCAAATGCCCACCGACTACTGGAAGCCGCTGGCCTTGCACTTCCAGCGCGACCAGGCGGCGCTGATCGGCCGGCCGCTGGGCAGCTTCGAGGCCGGTTACACCAACTCGGTGGTGGGGGTGTCACGCGACACCGTCAAGTGGCCCGAGGGCTACTACCGCTACGACAAATACCACCTGGTGCCGTTCGGTGAGTTCATCCCGACCGGGTTTCGCTGGTTCACCGACCTGATGCACATTCCGCTGGGCGATTTCAGCCGGGGCATGCGGGTGCCGCCTTCGTTCAGCGTCAAGGGTGAGCGGGTCGCACCCAACATTTGTTATGAAGACCTGTTCGGCGAAGAGCTGGCCGCGCGCTTCATCGACATGAACGAAGCGCCGACGATCTTTGCCAACCTCAGCAACATCGGCTGGTTCGGCGACACCATCGCCGTCAACCAGCACCTGATCATCTCGCGCATGCGCGCGCTGGAATTTCAGCGGCCCATGCTGCGCGCCACCAACACCGGCGCCACGGTGGTGATCGACCACCACGGTGTGGTGACGCACTCGCTCAAGCCCTTCACCCAGGGCGTGCTCGACGCCAAGGTCGAAGGCCGCCAGGGCCTCACGCCTTACGCCTGGTGGGCCTCGCGCTTCAGTCTTTGGCCCTTGCTGGCCTTGGCGGTGGCGCTGATGCTGCTGACCCTGCCGCTTCGTCGCCGGGATTAGCCCCCCAGGCGCTTCGCTCCTGCCCCCAAGGGGCGCCGTCCGGCTTGGGGCGGCCCGGCGCCGGACACCTTCGGGGCGAGTCGGCCCCTAAAATCGCCGCTTTCCCCTGCACCCCACACCATGCTGACCTTCCAGCAAATCATCCTGCGCCTGCAAGACTACTGGGACCGACAGGGCTGCGCCCTGCTGCAACCCTATGACATGGAGGTCGGCGCGGGCACCAGCCACACTGCCACCTTCTTGCGCGCGCTCGGCCCCGAGCCCTGGAAGGCGGCCTACGTGCAGCCCAGCCGCCGCCCGAAAGACGGCCGCTATGGCCAGAACCCCAACCGCCTGCAGCATTACTACCAGTACCAGGTGGTGCTAAAGCCCGCACCGGCCAACATCCTTGAGCTGTACCTCGGCTCGCTCGAAGCGCTGGGCTTCGACCTCCAGGCCAACGACATCCGCTTCGTCGAAGACGACTGGGAGAACCCCACGCTCGGCTGCTGGGGCCTGGGATGGGAGGTGTGGCTGAACGGCATGGAAGTCACCCAGTTCACCTACTTCCAGCAGGTGGGTGGCATCGAGTGCAAGCCCATCACCGGCGAGATCACCTACGGCCTGGAGCGCCTGGCCATGTACCTGCAGGGGGTCGACAACGTCTACAACCTGAAGTGGACCGACACGCTGAGCTATGGCGATGTGTACCTTCAGAACGAGATCGAGCAGAGCACCTACAACTTCGAGCACAGCGACGTGGAGTTCTTGTTGCAGGCCTTTGGCGCACATGAAAGTCAGGCCAGGTACCTGATGGAGCAGCAACTCGCGCTGCCTGCCTACGAGCAGGTGCTCAAGGCCGGCCACACCTTCAACCTGCTCGACGCGCGCGGCGCGATCAGCGTGACCGAGCGCGCGGCCTACATCGGCCGCATACGCAACATCTCGCGCAGCGTGGCGCAGAGTTACCTCGACAGCCGTGCGCGCCTCGGTTTCCCGATGGCGCCCAAGGCCTGGGCCGACGAAGTCATCGCCCAACTCAACAACAAGAAGGCAGCGTGATGACCACCAAGAACCTGCTCGTCGAGTTGTTCGTTGAAGAGCTGCCGCCCAAGGCGCTGAAGAAGCTGGGCGAATCGTTTGCCCATGCTTTGGTTGAGAGCTTGAAGGGCTTGGGCCTGACCACGGATCACTCCGTGGTGACCACGTATGCCAGCCCGAGACGTTTGGCCGCTCATATCAGCTCTGTTCTTGCCCAGGGCAGCGATAAACCTGTTAACCACAAGCTGGTCCCGGTTAGCGTGGGCCTCGATGCTCAAGGCGGCCCTACCCAGGCGCTACTCAAGAAGCTCGCTTCCGTCGGTGCAGATGCATCTGTGCTTCCACAACTCGAACGTCGCGTGGATGGCAAGAGTGAAGCACTTTTTTGGTCGACCACCGTGCGAGGCATTCATCTCGCGCCTGGTCTACAGATTGCGCTCGAACATGCGATTGCACGACTGCCGATCCCGAAGGTCATGCAGTACCAACTGGCCGATGGGTGGAGCAGCGTGAGTTTCGTAAGACCGGCGCACGGTCTGGTGGCACTACACGGTGCCGACGTCGTGCCGGTCACCGCTCTGGGCCTGACCGCCGGCCGCGAAACCCGCGGTCACCGTTTCGAAGCGAAGGTCGACCCGGTGGTGCTGCAAGACGCCGACCACTACGCCCGTCAGCTCGAAGAGCAGGGCGCGGTGATCGCGAGCTTTGCGGCGCGCCACGCCGAGATCTCGCGCCAGTTGCAGCACGCGGCGGCGCTGCAAGGCCTGACGCCGATCGACGACGCAGCGCTGCTCGACGAAGTCACCGCACTCGTCGAGCGCCCCAACGTGTTGCTGTGCCAGTTCGAGCGCGAGTTCCTGGACGTGCCGCAAGAGTGCCTCATCCTCACGATGAAGGCCAACCAGAAGTACTTTCCGCTGCTCGACGCCGCCGGCAAGCTGACCCACAAGTTCCTGATCGTCAGCAACATCCGCCCCGAAGACCCGAGCCGCGTGATCGAAGGCAATGAGCGTGTGGTGCGCCCGCGCCTGGCCGATGCGAAGTTCTTCTTCGACCAGGACCGCAAGAAGACGCTCGCCTCGCGTGTGCCCGGCCTCGACAAGGTGGTCTACCACGGCAAGCTCGGCACGCAGGGCGAGCGCGCCCTGCGCGTGCGCGCGATCGGCCACGCCATCGTCAACCAGCTGCGCTTGGCGACGGTGCCGTATGGGGTTGACGAAAAAGACCACTTCGACGTGCTCGACAGCAAGGTGCAAGAAGCCGCGCTGCTCGCCAAGACCGACCTGCTGACCGACATGGTCGGCGAGTTCCCTGAGCTGCAAGGCACGATGGGCCGCTACTACGCGCGCCACGAAGGCCTGCGCGACGGCGTGGCCATCGCCATCGAAGAGCACTACAAGCCGCGCTTTGCTGGTGACACGCTGCCGTCCAACCACTCGGGCACCGTGCTCGCGCTGGCCGACAAGCTCGAGACCCTGGTGGGCCTGTTCGGCATCGGCCAGCTGCCCACCGGCGACAAGGACCCGTTCGCGCTGCGCCGCCATGCGCTGGGCGTGGTGCGCATCCTGGTCGAGAAGAACATGGCGCTCGATCTGGCCGAGCTGGTGCGCTCGGCCGTGCCGGCCTTCGGCGAGCTGATCAGCGACCCGAGCGAGCCGCTGCTGATCTTCATCGACGAGCGCCTGGCGAGCATGCTGCGCGAGCAGGGCTACAGCGTGCAAGAGGTCGATGCGGTGCTGGCGTTGCGCCCGATCCTGGGCGACGTGCCGGGTCGGCTCGCGGCTGTACGCACTTTTGCGGCGCTGGCCGAGGCGCCGTCGCTGGCCGCGGCCAACAAGCGCGTGGGCAACATCCTCAAGAAGGCCGAGGGTGTGGTCGAGGCCAAGGTCGACACCGCCTTGCTGAAAGAGCCTGCCGAAGCCGCGTTGCACGAGGCGCTCGGTCAGGTGCGCCCGCATGCCGATGCCGCCTTTGAACGCGGCGACTACACCGCCTCGCTGAAGGCCCTGGCGGCGCTGAAGACCCCGGTCGACACCTTCTTCGACAAGGTCATGGTCAACGCCGAAGACCCAGCGCTGCGCGCCAATCGCCTGGGCCTCTTGTCCACCCTGCACGCCGCGATGAACCGCGTCGCCGACCTGTCGAAGCTCGCCACATGAGAGACGGACAGCTGATGAACCTCATCATCCTCGACCGTGATGGCACCATCAACGAGGACCGGGATGACTTCGTCAAGTCGGCCGACGAGTGGGTGCCGCTGCCCGGCGCGCTGGAGGCGATTGCACGGCTCAACCACGCCGGCTGGCACACGGTGATCGCCACCAACCAGTCGGGCCTGGGTCGCGGCTTGTTCGACATGGTGGCGCTGACCGCCATGCACGCCAAGATGAACGCAGCGCTGGCGCGGGTGGGTGGGCGCATCGGGGCGGTGTTTTTCTGCCCGCACGCACCCGAAGACCAGTGCAACTGCCGCAAGCCGCTGCCCGGCCTGTTTGAGCAGATCGGCGAGCGCTACGGCGTTGAGCTGGAGACCGTGCCCGTGGTGGGCGACTCAGTGCGCGACATCGAGGCCGCGGTGGCCGTGGGCTGCCCGCCCCACATGGTGCGCACCGGCAAAGGGGCGTTGATGACCGATGCGCAGATCGCGCAGCTCAAGCAGCGGTTTCCCGAGCTGCAGGTGCACGCCGACCTGGCGGCGTTTGCCGAGAGCCTGATCCAGCACGAGCGCACGGCGCGTGGTGCGGCGGGCAAGACCGACTCCGGCTTCGGGAGGCTGGATTGATTCGCGACGCGTTTTGTGCCCTGCGTTCCTTGCTGTTCGTGTTGTGGATGTCGGTGACGGTGGTGCCTTGGGGCACCGCGGTGCTCATCGTGTCGATCTTCGTTCGCGGCGACCCCATCTACTGGATGTGCGCCGGCTGGCTGCGCGTGGCCATGGGCGGCTGCCGCGTGATCTGCGGCGTGCGCGCGCGCATCACCGGCATGGAGAACCTGCCCGACGCGGCGGTCATCCTGCTGTCCAAGCACCAGTCGACCTGGGAGACCTTCTTCTTCCCCACGCTGATGCCCAAGCCCCTGGCCTATGTGTTCAAGCGCGAGCTGCTCTACATCCCCTTCTTCGGCTGGGCGATGTCGCGCATGGACATGATCCACATCGACCGCAGCAAGCGCGCGGCGGCCTGGTCCAAGGTGGCCGAGCAGGGCCGCAAGCACATGGCCAACGGCAACTGGGTCATCATGTTCCCCGAAGGCACGCGCGCGGCGCGGGGCCAGCAAGGCAGCTACAAATCGGGTGGCACGCGCCTCGCGGTCGATACCGGCCGGCCGGTGGTGCCGATCGCGGTGACGTCGGCGGTATGCTGGCCGCGCAAGTCGTTTCTGGTGCGGCCTGGCGTGGTCGATGTCTCGATCGGCAAACCCATCGAGTCGGTGGGTCGCCAACCCGATGAACTGATGCGTGAAGTGGAAGCCTGGATCGAGGGCGAGATGCGGCGCCTCGATCCCGCAGCCTACAAAACCTAGGCAGAACCTAGAATCACGGCTCATGACGCGCGGCGCACCGGCTCCCTCCACCTCGCAGCTTTCGCTGTTTGATGAGCCGGTGTCGGTGCCTCAGGTGGTCGCGGCCCCGCAGCCACCCGCCGCACCCACCCCTGCACCAACGCCCCCCGCTCCTCCTGCCGTTCCGATCGCTTCCGTGCTCACGCCCGCCGTCTTTCGCCACCCGCAGGCCCAACGCGAAATCCGCCTCAACGAACACCTGGTGGCCTATGCCCTGCGCCGTGCGCGCCGCAAGAGCATCGGCTTCGTGGTCGGGCTCGAGGGCTTGAGCGTGGCCGCGCCCAAGTGGGTGGGCGTGGGCGAGATCGAATCCGCGCTGCGCGAAAAGGCCGGCTGGATCCTGCGCAAGCTGGCCGAGCAGCAAGAGCGCCAGCAGCGGCTGCAATCGGCCAAGGTCGACTGGCGCGACGGCACCGGCATCCCCTTCCTCGGCGAGACGGTCATCATCGTGCTCGACGCGCGCGCCGGGCTCACCAAGGGCGGTGCGGTGCTCAACGCCGACGCCGAAGCGCTGCCGGGTGTGCCGCGCCTCACGCTGCACATCGGCCTGCCGCACACCGCCACGCCCGAGCAGATCCGCGACGTGGTGCAAAGCTGGCTGCAGCGCCAGGCTCGCCGTGTGTTCGAAGAGCGTTGCAAGCACTTTGCGCAGCAGCTGGGTGTGCGCTACACCAAGCTCAGTCTCTCGTCGGCACAAACACGCTGGGGCAGTGCGGGGGCCGATGGTGCGATCCGCCTCAACTGGCGCTTGATCCACTTCGCGATGCCCAGCATCGACTACGTGGTGGCGCACGAGCTGGCGCACCTGCGCGAGATGAACCACAGCCCGCGTTTCTGGGACGTGGTGCGCTCGGTCATGCCCGACTTCGAGCAAGTGCGTGGAACCTTGAAAGACGACGTCCTTCCGGTGTTTGATTAGTCCCACACACCGTTCGGGCTGAGCCTGTCGAAGCCAGCGAGGTGCTCGGTGCAGGCACTTCGACAAGCTCAGTGCGAACGGATTCGGGTGGGTGCGCCCAACGACAGGTTTGCATCGCGTGCATCGTTATTCCTTCCGCCAGCTGCTGCTGGTCGCCTTCCTGCTGATTGCCGCGCTGCTGAGCGCCGCCTCGCTGCGCGGCCTGTTTTCGCTGGAGAGCCTGCTACGCCAGAGCAGCGAAGGTGCACGCCGGGCGGTGGCCGACACCGCCGATGCGCAGGTGCTGGCCGAGCGCACGGTGGCGATGGAGCGTGCTGCGCGCCAGTACCTGGTGCTCGACGACCCGGTGCTGCGTCAGCGCTTTGAAGAAGCCACGCGTGACGCCACCGCGGCGCTCGCGCGGCTGGCCGACAACCGCATTCCCGCCAAGCTGGCGGCCGAATGGCGCAGCACGCAAGAGGGCATCGAGCTGCAGCTGCGCGGCCCGGCCGAAGAAAAGCGGCTGCGGGAGTCGACGGTCACGACCGCCTTTCGCGACCTGGAAGGCATCAACACCGCCATCGCCGAGCAGGTGCGCCTGGCCACCGAAGCGCGCAACCAGGTGTTGATGGACGAGCTGGAAAGCGGCCGCGCCGAGCTGGGCCGGCAGATCCTGGCCGCCATCGTGGTGGCGGTTCTGATGGCGCTCGGCTTCGGGGTGTGGCTTGCGCGCCCGCTCAAGCGGCTGGAGCAGGCCGTGATCGGCCTCGGCGAAAACCGCCTTGATCAGCCGATCGACATCCGCGGCCCCTCCGACGTGCGCCTGCTGGGCCGCCGGCTCGAATGGCTGCGCCTGCGCCTGGCCGAGCTCGACTCCGACAAGTCGCGCTTCCTGCGCCACGTGTCGCACGAGTTGAAGACGCCGCTGGCGGCACTGCGCGAAGGGGTGTCGCTGCTCGAAGAAGGCGTGACCGGCACCCTCAGCGAAGACCAGCGCGAGGTCGCGCGCATCCTGCGGCAAAACACCGCCGTGCTGCAGGGCCAGATCGAAGACCTGCTGCGCTTCAACGCCGCCGCCTTCGAGGCACGCCGCCTGGTGCGGCGCACGACCGACATCACCGCCTTGGTCAAACAACTCGTGGCGCAACAGCGGCTGCAGTGGCAGGCGCGGCAGCTGGCGGTGGTGGTCGAGGGGGGGCCGATCGCCGCCGAGATCGATGCCGACAAGCTCGGCACCGCATTGGGTAACCTTTTGTCCAACGCGATTCGCTTCAGCCCGGTGGGCGCTACCATCCGTTTTTCAGTGACGCGCGTGCCGGGCCGCGCCTGCATCGACATCGTGGACCAGGGCCCTGGTGTCGCCGCGGTCGACCGGGCCCGCGTCTTCGAACCTTTTTACCGCGGTGAGCGGCAACCGAGCGACGCCGTGCGCGGCAGCGGCATCGGTTTGTCGATCGTGCACGAGTACATCACCGCCCATGGTGGCGTGATCGAGCTCTTGCCCGACGGCCCCGGCGCTCACTTTCACATCGAATTGCCACATGCTGGTTAGGAACTTGTCGGGTTGGGGGTGGGTGGTGGCGGGTGCACTCGTGCTGCCGGCGTGCTCGGTATTCCAGACCACCCCTCCGGTGCAAAAGGCCCCGGTGGCCGCAGAGCCCGCATCGGCGCCAAAGGTCGTGCTGGTGCCTGCGCCGCCCCCGCCACCCGACCCGGCCGATGTGGCGGCGCGGCGTTTCCTGAGTTACCACGAGCAACTGCGGCAGATGTCGCCCACGGACCTGGCCAACGAGATCACGCGGCTGAATGGCGTGGTGTCGGTGACGGCCACGGCGGCACCGGCCGACGCGGTGCTCGAGCTGTCGCTCGCGCTCGCGCAGCAGCGCAGCCCGGGCGACCTGGCGCGCGCGGTGGCGCTGCTCGAGCCCATCAGCAAATCGAGCGCCCCCGAGCTCGCGCCCTGGCAGCCGCTCGCACGCCTGTTGCTGGGCCGGGTGGCCGAACAACGCCGCCTCGAAGACCTGCTGGCGCGGGAAGTGGCACAACGCCGCGAGCAGCAGCGCACGCTGCAGCAGCTCAACGAAAAGCTCGAAGCGCTCAAGGCCATCGAGCGCAGCATGACCACCCGCCCGCCGGGTGGGGGCTCCGTCCCCGCAGCGCCGAGCGCTTCGGCGCCGCCGGCCGCGCCCAGGGCGCCCTGACCCAGCGCCACGACCATGGCCAACCTGCTGCTGGTCGACGATGACCCGGACCTGCTGAAGCTGCTGTCGATGCGCTTGACGGCCGCTGGCCACCGTGTCACCTCGGTCGAGTCGGCCGAAGCCGCGCTCACGCAGCTGGCGGTGGCACGGCCGCAGCTGGTGGTGAGCGATGTGCAGCTGCCCGGGCGCGACGGCCTCGCGCTGTTCGACGAGATCCGCAAGCGCCACCCGGCGCTGCCGGTGATCCTGCTCACCGCGCACGGCACCATTCCTGATGCGGTGGAGGCCACCGCACGCGGCGTCTTCAGCTACCTGACCAAACCCTTCGACGGCAAGGCCTTGCTCGACAAGGTGAACGAAGCGCTCGCGCTGGCACCCCCCGCCGAGCCTGAGCGTGACGGCGACGACGCCTGGCGTGCCGCCATCGTCAGCCGCTCCAACTGCATGGCCGAGCTGCTGACCGAGGCCAAGATGGTGGCGGCGTCGGACGCGAGCGTGCTGATCCGCGGCGAGAGCGGCAGCGGCAAGGAGCTGTTGGCCCAGGCCATCCACCGCGCCAGCCCGCGCGCGGCCAAGCCCTTCGTGGCGGTCAACTGCAGCGCGATCCCCGAGGCGCTGCTCGAATCCGAACTGTTCGGCCATGTGAAGGGCTCGTTCACCGGCGCCGTGGCCAACCACCGCGGGCTCTTCGTCACGGCCGATGGCGGCACGCTCTTTCTCGACGAGATCGGTGACATGCCGCCCGCGCTGCAGGTGAAGCTGCTGCGCGTGCTGCAAGAGCGTTCGGTGCGGCCGGTGGGTGCGAGCCAGTCGGTGCCGGTGGACGTGCGCATTCTTTCGGCCACGCACCGCGACCTCGACGCCGCCATGGCCGAAGGCCAGTTCCGCGAAGACCTGTACTACCGGCTCAACGTGGTCTCGCTTCACCTGCCCACGCTGGGCGAGCGGCGCGAAGACATCCCCTTGCTGGCCAACCACTTTCTCGCTCGCCTGAGCGAGAAGTACGGCAAGCGCTTCAGCGGCTTTGCGCCCGATGCGATGAAGGCGCTCACCACCACCAGCTGGCCGGGCAACGTGCGCCAGCTGCACAACGTGGTCGAGCAGGTGTGCGCGTTGACGACCACGCCGCTGATCCCGCTCACGCTGGTGCAGCGTGCGCTGCGCGTGCCGAGCGTCGAAGTGCTGACCTATGCGCAAGCGCGCGAGCGTTTCGAGCGCGACTACCTCGTGGGCCTGCTCAAACTGACCGACGGCAACGCGGCCGATGCTGCGCGCCTGGCCGACCGCAACCGCACCGAGTTCTACCGGCTGCTGCAGCGGCACGGGCTGACACCGGGCCAGTTTCGCGCCGAGCCGCCTGTCGCTGAGTAGAGACAAGGCAAAAAGCCTTTCGATTCAAGCACTTGCGGTCGATGGGGGTGGAGCTTGTCGCTGTGTGGCGACAAAACAGGGGGGTGTTTTCACGCTCCCCGTCATTCCCGCGCCGGCAGGAATCCAGCCTGCAGGCCTGCTCTAGGCGCCGATACGACGGCAGCCCGCCGCGATCCTGGATTCCAGCCTGCGCGGGAACGACGTGGCTTCAGCGGTGGCACGCGCTTTGCGCTGATGAGGTATCGCGGCTCTTTTGAGCCGCTTTCCACTTCATCAGGCCCTGCGTTTTGCCCATTGCACTGTCGTTTCCGAGACTGAACCTCACGCCCATTCGCCAATTGGCGACAGGGTTCGCGCTCGTGCTCGTTTCTTTGCACGCGCAGGCCGATTTCGGCTTTGACGACGTCGCCGAGCGCGCCCGCCAACTCGCCGCCCGGCCCCACGTGGCCGCCACGGTGGCCTTGCCCGCCGAGCTGAAGGGCCTCGACTACGACCAGTACCGCGACATCCGCTTCAAGCCCGAGCGCGCGCTGTGGCGCAAGGAGGCCTTGCCCTTTGAGCTGATGTTCTTCCACCTGGGCAAGTTCCAGACGCAGCCGGTGGCCATCAACGAAGTGGTGGCGGGCCAGGCGCGCCACATCGCGTTCGACCGGCAGAACTTCGACTACGGCCGGAACAAGCTCTCGCCCGGCAGCTGGGGCGACCTCGGCTTCGCCGGCTTTCGCGTGCACTACGCGCTCAACAACCCGGCCTACAAGGACGAGCTGGTGGTGTTTCTCGGCGCGAGCTACTTCCGCGCGCTGGGCAAGGGCCAGCACTACGGCTTGTCGGCGCGTGGCCTCGGCATCGACACCGTGGGTGGCAGCGGCGAGGAGTTCCCGCGCTTCACCGAGTTCTGGATCGAGCGGCCGGCGCCGCAGGCCACCACGTTGGTTATTCACGCGCTGCTCGACTCGCCGCGCAGCACCGGCGCCTATCGCTTCACGCTGCGCCCGGGTGACGCGACCGTGGTCGACGTGCAGGCCCGTGTGTTTCTGCGCGCCGGTGTGTCCACGCTGGGCCTGGCGCCGCTCACCAGCATGTTCCAGCACGGCGAGAACCAGCCGCGTGTGAACGACTTCCGCCCCGAGGTGCACGACTCGGATGGCCTGATGGTGGCCACTGGCGAAGGCGAGTGGCTGTGGCGCCCCCTGGTCAACCCCAAGCAGATGTTGGTCACCTCGTTTGCCATGCGCGAGCTGAAGGGCTTCGGCCTGATGCAGCGCGACCGGGTGCATGCCAACTACGAAGACACCGAAGCCCGCTACGAGCAGCGGCCGAGCGCCTGGGTCGAGCCGGTCGGCAGCTGGGGCCCCGGCCGTGTCGAGCTGATGCAGCTGCCCACGCCGGACGAGACCGACGACAACATCGTCGCCTACTGGGTGCCCGAGCGCGCGCCCACGCCAGGCCAGCCGATCAACTTCGCCTACCGCCTGCATTTGCAGGGCGATCAGCAACAACGCCCGCCCACCGGCTGGGCGGTGCAGACCCGCCGCGGCCACGGCTTCGTCGCGCGCGAGCAGGTGCGCGACCCGAACGAAGTGCAGTACGTGGTCGATTTCGACGGCCCCGCGCTGCGCGCCTTGCCGGCCGATGCGGTGGTGAAGGCCGTCGTCACCGCCGGCACCAACGCTCGCGTCGTCGAACGCAACGCTTACCGCAATGCCGTCACCGGCACCTGGCGCATGACCGTGCGCGCAACCCGCCTCCAGCCCGCGCTACCCGCCGAGCTGCGAGCCTTTCTCCAAACCGGCGATCACGCCCTGACTGAAACATGGACCACCATCATTCCCTCCGAGTGAGTTCTGATTCCGCCACGCACGGGCCGAGCACTCCGCCGATGCTCCGCGGCAGCATGGTCGCCACCCCATGGCGCGGTTTCTTGCGCAGCCTGGGTGACATCGTGAAATCCACGTTCGGGCTGAGCCTGTCGAAGCCCTCTGCGCAGTTCGATGCAGGCACTTCGACAGGCTCAGTGCGAACGGAGCGTGGGCCTCGCCTGCCCTGGGAGCGTGCAGCGCAAGCGCGCCGCCGTGTGCTGCTGGCGCTGATCACACTGTCGGCCGCCGGTGC
>NZ_JADMJX010000011.1:0-18898 GCF_018780185.1 Rhizobacter sp. | reverse complement strand
CTGCTGTCGCACGACTTCGTCGAAGCCGCGCTGATGCGCCGCGCCGGCTACCACGTGTGGCTGGTGCACGACCTGCACGGCAGCTACGAACAACAGCCGCCCAATCTTCTTGAGGAACTCCAGCGCGACCGCCGCTGGTGCCAGGGCAACCTGCAAAACGCCCGTCTGATGGCCGAGCCCGGCCTGCACGGCGTGCACCGCGCGATGCTGTTCACCGGCATGCTGGCCTACCTGTCGGCGCCGCTGTGGCTGGTGTCGGTGATGCTGGGCGCGGGGCTGTGGATGTGGGGCGGTGTGGCCGCCGGGGGCGAAGGCCGCGCGGTGCCGCTGGAGATCGCCGGCCTGTGGGCCGCCACGGTGATGATGCTCGCGCTGCCGCGGGTGATGGGCGTGCTGGCCATCGTGATGACGGGTCAGCAGCACCGCTACGGCGGCACCTCGGCGCTGGTGCGCGGCGCCGTCCTCGAAGCCGGCCTGTCGCTGCTGCAGGCGCCGGTGCGCATGATGGCGCACACGGTGTTCGTGGTGGTCGCGCTCACCGGCCTGAAGCTCGACTGGAAGTCGCCCCCGCGCGAAGCCAACGACATCGGCTGGGCCGACGCGCTGCAGCGCTTCGGCCTGATCAGCTCGGTGGTGGCTGCGATCGCGGTGGGGGTGCTGTGGCTGCAACCGCAGGCCAGCCTGTGGCTCGCGCCGATGGGCTTGCCGCTGCTGCTGGCCGTGCCGCTCGCGGTGCTGACCAGCCGCTCGGCCTTGGGTCAGCGCCTGTTGGCGAACCGCCTGCTGCTGACACCCGAAGAACACTCCGCCCCGCGTGTGCTTCGCCGCGCCTGGGCCCACGCCCGCCGCGCCGCGCCCGCGCCGCAATGGCGCGACACGCTCACCGACCCGTGGTTGTTCGACGTGGTGCGCGCCGCGATGGGCCCGCGCAACACGAGCTGGGGCAGCCGCGGCAAGGCGCGCCGGCAGATGCTGAGCGGCCTGCTGGTCGACCAGGGGACCGAGCGCCTGAGCGCGGCCGATCGCATGCGCCTCTTGAGCGAGCCGCAGAGCATCGTGCGGGTGCGCGATCAACTGGCGGCGAACACACATCTGATGCGGGGCAGCTGGTCGGACGGGGTGGCCACCGACAGCCGCCTGAGCGCCTAACTCGACTTGCGTGCGTTGCGCGGCGTGCCACTCAGGTGGCGCCCCCAGGCGCGGCGCAACTGCAGGTCGGACGCAAAGCCCGCCGCTTCGGCCGCGCGGGTGACGCTGGCCCCGCGCACCAGCGCCTGGCGTGCGCGCTCCAGGCGGATCTTCTCCACATAGGTCATCGGCGACACCTCGGCGTGGTCGGCAAACAGGCGCAGCAAATGCCGGCTCGTCACGTGCGCCGCTTCTGCCAGCGTGTCCAGCGTCCAGCCGGCCTCGGGCCGTTCGCACACCGCGTCTTGGGCGCGGTGCAGGGCCGGGTGAAGGTGGTGGCGGTGCGCGAGCAGCGGTGAGAGCTCAGGGTCGTTGGGCGTGCGCCGCAGGTAGACCACCATGGTCTTGGCCGTGGCGGCAGCCACCGCGTCGCCACACACCGAGGCGATCAGGTGCAGCGCGAGGTCGATGCCGGCGGTGACGCCCGCGCTCGACGCCACGCTGCCGTCGACCACGAACACCCGGTTGTCCACCACCTGCGCTTGCGGCGCGAGCCTGCGCAGCAGGTCCAGGTAGTCGTGGTGGGTGGTGCAGCGCTGGCTGCCGATCAGTCCGGCGCGCGCGGCCATCAGCGTGCCGGCGCACACCGTCAGCAGACGGTGCGGCGAGTCGGCCGCTTGCAGCAGCGGCTGCATGTCGCGGCGCAGCCAGTCGAGGGTCTGGCGTGTGGCGGCATCGGGCTGCTTGAGTGTGTCGCTGTGCTGGCCCACCAGCAGCAGCCAGGTGGGGCGATCCAAGGTGCGCGGCAAGGGTTCGAGGCCGGCGACCTGCAGGCCGACCGAACTCTCCACCTGCGCCTGCGCGCCGGTGTAGCGCAGGCGAAACCGCGGTGGTGAACCGTTGTGCTCCAGCACCTGGTTGGCCAGCCGAAAGGCTTCGGCCGGGCCGGCCACATCGAGCAGCAGCGTGCGCGGCGGCACGGCGATCAAGACATCGATCACCGCCGGGTCGAGATCAGCGGCTTTGCGCGCGCTCAAGCGCCTGCTCCACGCTGCAGATGGTGGCGAAACGACCCGTCAGCACGGCGGTGGTGCGGGCCACGATGTCGGTGCTTTTCAGCGGCGAGCCGTCGAGGTGTTTCATGTCGAAGGTGAGGGTGGCCTCGGGCACGAAGTCGACCTCGAAGCCTTCGTCGCTCGCGTGGCGCGCGGTCGTCTCGCAGCACTGTTCGGTGCGGATGCCGGCGACGATCAACCGGCTGATGCGCTGCTGGTGCAGCCACACCGTCAGGCCGGTGCCCACCAGCGCGCTATGGCGGTGTTTGTGGAACTCGGCGGCCGGGGTGAACACGGTCAGCTCTTCCAGCGGGCGCACATGGCCCGAGGCGAGCGAGAAGTCGGCATCGCCGTCCACGTGAAAGATGCGCACGATGGGCACCTGGCGGTCGAGGCAACCCTGGATCAGCGCGTTGGTGTGCGACAGGAAGGCCGGCAACTCGCGGTCGCTCCAGTAGGGGCGGCGGCGAAACGATTCCTGCACGTCGATGAGGATCAAGGCGGTGTTCATGGTTCAACGGTCCTGGGGGGCGATGCTGAGCAGGGTGGCGGCAAAGGCGGCATGCGCCTGCACATCCACCGGGCGGTGTTTGACCTGGGTGCTGGCGGCGTAGTTGCCGAGGTAGGCGCCGCCCTTCCAGTTGCGCGCCGGGCGCACCGGCCGCGGCGCGAAGCCGCCGCCGCAGTTGGGGCAGACGTTGCCGAGCAGCGTGCTCACACAGTCGGTGCAGAAGCTGCATTCGAAGCTGCAGATCATGGCCTCGGTGCTGTCAGGGGGTAGCAGTTTGCTGCAGTGTTCACAGCTGGGTCGAAGTTCGAGCATGGCGTTTCTCTGGGAGGTATCGATGGCTTGAACGATAAACCCAAGCATCAGAACCGTCGCGACAATACACGACGAGAAACGATCAGTTCCGGACAGCCACCAGACCTGCAACTCCCTGACGCGCCGCCTCCATGGCCTGTGCGACCACACGCTGCTTCCACGCCAGCGTGTCGGTGTAGAACGCATCGCGGATCTGCCGCTTGATCGCCGGCCCGCGTGTGGCCAGGTGCTCGGGGTGGTTCTCCAGCCACTGGTCGGCGCGCAGGGCGCGCAACACCTGGCGCAGCGGCACGGTGCCGTATTCGAGGGCGATGCCGGTGTACTCGGCTTGCGGGCACTCGTCGTAGGCAGCGCCCCACATCAAGCCGGTGAGTTGTGCCGAGCTGGAGCTGCCGTCGTAGATCGAGGTGATCTTCGGGCCCCACCAGTTGCGCGCCCGGGCCACGGCCGCGGCATCGGGGCGGCCCGCGTAGATGCGCTCGCCCACGCCGCTCGGGCCCAGGCCGGTGTGCAGGTCGATCCAGGCCAGGCGCTCGGCGCGGGCGCCTTGCTCGCGCAACACATGGCGCAGCGTGACGTGGCTCCAGGTGGGGCTGCGCCCGCCGTAGAACAGGCCTTGTGCATGGGTGTATTGCCCGCCCGACACGGCGGTTTGCAGCGCGCGGGGGCCATGCCGCAACAAGAAAGCGAGGATGCCCCACTGGTCGCGCCAGCGTGGGGGCCAGGTGTTGGGCACCAGCAGGTGGGCGATCTCGTCATAGCCGGGGTTGGCGGGCAGCGGCTGGTGGAAGTCAGAGAAGTTGCGGTTGAGGTCGACGTTCTCTTGCGTCGTGCGGCGCCACCACGAAAAGCCATAGGGGTTGAGCGCGTGCAGGTAGAGCACGGCCACACCGGCGGCGTGTGCCTGCTGGCGCCAAGCCGCGTCGTTCAGCAGCGCCACCTGGATGCCCGAGCCGCAGAACCCTTCGACGCCATGGCAGCCGCTGCTGATGAGCAGCAGGTGTTTGGCGTCCGTCGGGCCGTCACGCACCACGTCGAGCGCGAGCAACTCGCCATCGCGCCCGAGCATCGGGTGCGGGTGGCTGTGGGTGTCGAGACCGGCCGCGTCGGCAGCGTCAAGGAACTTGGTGCGCGCCTCGGCGTAGGTCTGCGCAAAACACGCGCTGATGTCGTCGCCGACACGCATGCGACGGGCTCAGCCGCGTGGCTGGGCCAGCCACTTGCGCGCCAGCTGCACCCACAGCGTGGCACCGAGCGGGATCAGCTCGTCGTTGAAGTCGTAGCTCGGGTTGTGCAGCATGCACGGGCCCATGCCGTGGCCGCCCACGCGGTGGCTGCCGTCGCCATTGCCGATGAGGAAGTAGCAGCCGGGCTTTTCGAGCAGGAAGTAGCTGAAGTCTTCGGCGCCCATCGTGGGCTCGAACTCCTGCACGTTCTCCGCACCCACCACCTCGGCCATCACGCTGCGCGCGAATTCGGTTTCTTTCGGGTGGTTGATGGTCGGTGGGTAGTTGCGCGTGAACTCGAACTCGCAGGTGGTACCGAAGGCCGCGCAGGTGTGCTCGGCCATTTCTTTCATGCGGCGTTCGAAGAGGTCGAGCAACTCGAGCGTGAAGGTGCGCACCGTGCCTTCGAGCACGCAGCTGTCGGGCACGACGTTGGTGGCCTCACCCGCATGCACCATGGTGACCGAGATCACGCCCGGGTCGATCGGTTTCTTGTTGCGCGAGACGATGGTCTGGAAGCCGAGGATCAGCTGCGCCGCAATCGGCAGCGGGTCGGTGCCGAGGTCGGGCATGGCGGCATGCGAGCCCTTGCCGCGGATCACGATTCGGAACTCGTTGCTCGACGCAAAACACGGCCCGTTCTTCAGCGCGAACTGGCCCACCTTCATGCCGGGCCAGTTGTGGGCGCCGAACACGGCTTCCATCGGGAAGAGGGTGAAGATGCCGTCCTTGATCATCTCGCGCGCACCGCCGCCGCCTTCTTCGGCGGGCTGGAAGATCAGGTAGACGGTGCCGTCGAAATCGCGGTTCTTCTCGTTCGAGAAGTGTTTGGCCGCGGCCAGCAGCATCGCGGTGTGGCCATCGTGGCCGCAGGCGTGCATGCGCCCGGCGTGCTGGCTCGCGTGGGCGAAGGTGTTGTGTTCGGTGATGGGCAGCGCATCGATGTCGGCACGCAGGCCGACCGCTCTTGTGCTGCTGCCGGCCGTGCCCTTGACGATGCCCACCACGCCGGTCGTGCCCAGGCCGCGGTGGATGGGGATGCCCCAGTCGGTGAGCGCCTTGGCGATCACGTCCGAGGTGCGCTTTTCTTCAAAGCACAGCTCGGGGTGGGCGTGGATGTCGCGGCGGATGGCGGTCACCGCCGCCGCATCGGCCAGGATGGATTCGATCAGCTGCATGGCTCAACTCCTTGGTGCATGGCCTTGCCGAGAAGCCGGCCATGCAGGGAACGAGCCAGTTTACTGACTAGCGTCTGACCTTGCCGTCTTCGGTGAGCATCGACAGCTCGACAAAACGCGAGGCCACGTGGTCACGTGCGCCGAAGTTGACGTTGAAGCCGCCGAGGTTGAGGTTCTGCACCGCCTCCATGCCGGCGATGAACGAATCACGCGTGGGGTTGCGGCCGGCGCGCTTGAGACCTTCGGTGAAGACCTTGGCAGCGACATACCCTTCCATGCTCGAGTAGTTGGCCGTGGCATCGGCACCGGCCTTGGCGACGGCGTCGAGGTACTCGCGCGACAGCGGTGCGGTGGCCGAGAACGGCGAGGGCATCACCTGGCTGATCATGATGCCGCGTGCTTCCTTGCCCAGCTCGTCAGCGAGCGCCTGCGTGCCGACGAACGACACGTTGTAGAAGGTGCCGCCATAACCGACCTTGCGCGCTTCGCGAATGAACGCGGCCGACGACTTGTAGGCGCTGATCTGCACCACGGCCTCGGGCTTGGCGGCGGCGATGTCTTTCACCGCCTGGCTCACGTTGACGGTGTTGCGCTCGACCGTGCCGGTGGCGACCGGGGCCAGGTTGGAGCTCTTGAGCGCGCGCACCACGCCTTCAAGACCGGCCTTGCCATACGCGTCGTTCTGATAGAAGACGGCGATCTTGGTCAGGCCCAGCGAGGTGAGCTGCTTGATGATCAGCGCGGTCTCGTCGAAGTACGAGGCGCGGATGTGAAACACGTTCTTGCTGAAGGGCTCGCGCAGCGACTCGGCGCCGGTGAAAGGGCCGAAGAACACGGTCTTGGCCTCGTTGATCACCGGCAGCGCGGCCAGGCAGGTGGGTGTGCCCACGTAGCCGAAGAGGGCGAACACGCTGTCCTTGGTGATGAAACGCTCGGTGTTGGCCTTGCAGCGGTCGGGCTCGTAGCCGTCGTCCAGCGTGCGCAGCTCGATGGTGTTGCCGTTCACGCCGCCAGCGGCATTCAACGCGTCGAAATAGACCTTGGCGCCACGGTTCATCTGGATGCCCAGCTGGGCTGCTGGCCCACTGAAGGCAGCCGACTGGCCAAGGACGATGCGACGGTCGGATTGTGCGAACGAGGGCAGGGCCAGGGCAACGCTTGTGGCGGCCATGTGCTGGATCAATTGGCGGCGTTTCATGGTGGTGTGGGGGTGCGCGGAAGGGTAAAAACAGGAACAGGAAACCCGGCGGATCACGCCGGGTGCAGATCAGTGTAAACCCTAGGTTTCTGTAATCACAGCCCCAGAGACCACGTGCCCGAAGCCCCTGTGCAATAGTTCCGCGCATGACCAGCACCACCGTCCGCGCGGCCTGCCCACACGACTGCCCCGACACCTGCGCGATGCGCGTCACCGTCGAAAACGGTCGCGCGATTCGTGTGCAGGGCGATCCCGACCACCCACCCACCCATGGCGCGCTGTGCACCAAGGTGTCTCGCTACACCGAACGCACGTACCACGCCGAGCGGGTGCTGTTTCCCTTGAAGCGCAGTGGCCCTAAAGGGAAAAAAGAAGGCAGCGGCCAGTTCGTGAGGGTGAGCTGGCAGGAAGCGCTTGCTGACATCGCCGCGCGCCTGGGCGAGATCGCGGCGCGCGATCCCGAGGCCATCGTCCCCTACAGCTACGCCGGCACCATGGGCCTGCTGCAGGGCGAGAGCATGGACCGGCGCTTCTTCCACAAGCTCGGCGCCTCGCTGCTCGACCGCACCATCTGCGCCTCGGCCGGAGGCGATGCGCTGGCCGCCACCTACGGCGGCAAGGTCGGCATGCACCTGGAGCACTACGCCGAGAGCAAGCTGATCGTCATCTGGGGCAGCAACTCGATCGCGTCGAACCTGCACTTCTGGACCTTCGCCCAAAAGGCCAAGCGCGATGGCGCGAAGCTGATCTGCATCGACCCGCGCAAGACCGAAACGGCCGACAAGTGCCACCAGCACATTGCGCTGCTGCCGGGCACCGACGGCGCGCTGGCGCTGGGTCTGATGCACGAGCTGATCACCAACGAATGGCTGGATCACGATTACATCGAGCGCCACACCCAGGGCTGGCCGGCCTTGCGTGAGCGTGCGTTGGCATGGACGCCCGAGCGCACAGCCGAGGTCTGCGGCATCAGCGCCGACGAGGTGTGTGCCTTGGCCCGCGACTACGCGACCACCAAGCCGGCGGCCATCCGCCTGAACTACGGCATGCAGCGGGTGCGCGGTGGCGGCAACGCGGTGCGGCTGATCGCCATCCTGCCTTGCCTGATCGGCGCCTGGCGCCACCGCGCGGGTGGCTTGCTGCTGTCGGCCTCGGGCTGGTTCCCGCGTGATGGCCGCGCGCTGCAAAAGCCCGAACTCATGGGCAACCGTCGCCCCCGCACCATCAACATGAGCACGATCGGCGACGACTTGCTGCGCGAGAGTTCGGCTGCCTTCGGCCCGAAGATCGAAGCCCTGGTGGTCTACAACAGCAACCCGGTAGCGGTGGCGCCCGAGTCGCCGAAGGTGGTGAAAGGGTTTGCGAGAGACGACCTCTTCACCGTGGTGCTCGAACACTTCATGACCGACACCGCCGACCTGGCCGACTACGTGCTGCCCGCCACCACCCAGCTCGAACACCTGGACGTGCACACCAGCTACGGCCACACCTACGCGCTGATCAACGAGCCGGCGATTGCACCACTCGGCGAGGCCAAGTCCAACACGCAGATCTTTCGCGAGCTGGCGGCGCGCATGGGGTTCACCGAAGCGTGTTTCAGCGACAGCGACGAGACCATGGCGCGCGCCGCCTTCGGCCAGGCCATCAGCTTCGATGCCTTGCGTGAGCACGGCTGGGTCAAGCTGCCGCTGCCCGAGGCACCCTTTGCCAACGGCGGCTTCCCCACACCCAACGGCAAATGCATGATCGACGCACCCGGCCTGGGCGTGCCCGACCATGTGCCCAACTACGAGTCGGTGCAGTCGTCACCCGAGCTGGCACGCCGCTACCCGCTGGCGATGATCTCGCCCCCGGCGCGCAACTTTCTCAACTCCAGCTTCGTCAACGTGAAGAGCCTGCGCGACATCGAAGGCGAGCCGCTGCTGGAGATGCACGCGAGCGACGCCGCCTCGCGCGGCCTGCACGGCGGCGAGCTGGTGCGTGTGTTCAACCAGCGTGGCGAATACCGCTGCAAGCTCGCGGTGAGCCCACGCGCCCGCCCGGGTGTGGTCAACGGCCTGGGCGTGTGGTGGCGCAAGCTCGGGGTGGCCGGCACCAACGTCAATGAAGTCACCCACCAGCAGTTGACCGACCTCGGCCGTGCGCCGTCGTTCTACGACTGCCTGGTCGACGTGCAAGCGGTTTGAGCCCCCCCGAAATGTCTTCGACATTCCTGCCCCCAGGGGTCAAGCAAAGTGGCAAAGCCACATTTGCTTGAGAGGCGCTGGCTGTTGATGGCGGCGGCCGGCGTTCTGGGGGTGGTGGCACTCGCGCTCGCCACCGTGTGCGTGACGAGTGGCTGCAGCAGCCTGGGCTACTACGCGCAGGCTGCGTCGGGCCACGTGTCTCTGCTCAACAAGGCACGGCCCGTGCCCGAGTGGCTCGCCGACGAGACCACCCCTCAGCCGCTGCGCGAGCGCCTGGCCTTGAGCCAGCGCCTGCGCGACTTTGCCGTCAGCGAGCTCAAGCTGCCCGACAACGCCAGCTACCGGCGCTACGCCGAGCTGGGCCGCCCCGCCGCGGTGTGGAACGTGGTGGCCGCACCCGAGTTGAGCCTCACGCTCAAGACCTGGTGTTTCCCGGTGGTCGGTTGTGTGGGCTACCGCGGCTACTACGACCGTGCCGCTGCCGAAGCGCTGGCGGCCGAGGTGCGCGCGCAAGGCTTCGAAGCGACGGTGCAGGCGATTCCCGCGTACTCGACGCTCGGCAAGCTGCCGGGCGACTACTTCAGCGACCCGTTGCTCAACACCTTCATCCGCTGGACCGAGGGCGAGCTCGCGCGGCTGGTCTTCCATGAGTTGGCGCACCAGGTGGCGTATGCCAAGGGCGACACCATGTTCAACGAATCATTTGCGACCACGGTGGAGCGCATCGGCGGCTCGCGCTGGCTGCAAGAGCATGCGAGCCCCGAGGCGCGTGCCGAGTACGCGGCGCTCGACGCGCGCCGACAGCAGTTCAGGCGCATCGCGATGCAGGCGCGTGCCGACCTGGAGGCGCTCTACCGCCGCACCGATCTCGACGACGAAGCCAAGCGGGTGGCCAAGCGCGAACGTTTTGCGAGCCTGCGCGCCGAACACGCGGCCCTCAAGGCCGGGCCGTGGCAAGGCTTTGCCGGCTACGACGCCTGGTTTGCCAACGCCAACAACGCGTCGCTCGGCGTGCTGGCGGCCTACAACGAGCTGGTGCCGCAGTTCGAGCGCTTGTTCGAGCGCGAGGGCCGCGACTTCGATCGCTTTTATGCCGAGGTCAAGCGCCTCGCCGCCTTGCCGGCCGCCGAGCGCCGGGCGACACTTGCGAATTGATCACGGAGACGAATCCATGCCCGACATCCACATCCACCGCGACCACCAACTGGGCCTCGCCAAGGCGCGCAAGGTCGCCTGGCAGTGGGCCGAGCACGCCGAGAAGAAGTTCGACATGGAGTGCACCGTGATCGAAGGCGAGACCAGCGACACGGTGGAGTTCAAGCGCAGCGGTGTGACGGGCTGCCTGGTCGTGGCGCCCGACCACTTCCAGCTCGACGCCAAGCTGGGCTTCCTGCTCGGCGCCTTCAGCAAGACCATCGAGGGCGAGATCGAGAAGAACCTCGACGAGCTGCTGGCCAAGGGCGCCAAGACGGTGGCCAAGAAGGCCGCGAAGAAGTAGCTGCGAAACCAGCAAGCGAAGCGACGCGTTTCATCAAGCAACGCCCGCGGAACCGGCTTTGCCGGGCCGCCAGGCGGGCCTTGCAGGCCGCGTCGGGCCAGGAGGCCCGACTCTTCGCCAGGCATGAACAGTCCTCAGGACTGTTCATGTCCGGGCTCAGCCCCTCGGGGGCAGGAGCGCAGCGACTGGGGGGCTCAGCCTTCCTTCAGTTCTTCGATCAGGTCGATGTAGGCCTGCATCGCCTCTTCCTTGCTCGTGCCCTTTGCCATGTTCCAGGCGTCCCACTTGGCGCGCTCCACCATGTCGGTGAAACCAGGGCGCTTGGTGTCGATGTCACCCACGCTGCCCTGTTTGTACAGCGCATAGAGGCGCAGCAAGGTCATGTTGTCGGGCTTCTCGGGCAGGTTCTTCGAGTCGGCGCGTGCTTGTTCGAACTTGGCTTTGAGGTCGGCCATGGCGGTGTCTCCGTTGTGGGTGTAATTCGGCATTGACGGGCAGCATGTTACCCAGCATCTTGCAGCCCAACACAAGAAGGGAAAGTCTAAAAATGGCCCAAGCCGCAGAACGCATGTCACGCGTCGATACCGCCTGGCTGCGCATGGACAACGACGTCAACCTGATGGCGATCGTGGGCGTGTGGTTGATCGAGCCCGGCATCGGCTACGAAACCCTGTGCCAGCGTGTCAGCGACAAGCTGCTCAAGTACGGCCGCTTTCGCCAGAAGGTGGTCGAAGACGCGATGGGCGCGAGCTGGGTCGACGACGCAGCGTTCGACATCCACCACCACGTGCGCCACGAAGCCCTGGTGCGCCTGCCCGGCCAGAGCGAGCGAGAGGCCTTGCAAGCGCGCGTGGGTGAGCTTTCCACCACGCCGCTGGACCGCACGCGAGCGCTGTGGCAGTTTCAGCTGGTCGACGACTACGAAGGCGGCAGCGCGCTGATCGCGCGGGTGCACCACTGCATTGCCGACGGCATTGCGCTGATCTCGGTGATGCTGTCCATCACCGACGGTGGCTCCGAGCCGCCCCAGAGAAAGCGCCGCGCGCAGAGCGACGAAGAGTCCGACTGGTTGACCGATGCGGTGATGAAGCCGCTGACCGACATTGCGGTGAAGGCGGTTGCCATGTCGGGCGGCGGTGTGGCCAAGTCGATGAAGGTGCTGTCCCATCCCCAGCAGGGCACGGTCGACATGGCGCGGGTGGGCTACCAGGTGGTGTCGGATGCGGCCTCCATGCTGCTGATGCCCGACGACTCGCCCACGCGCCTGAAGGGCAAGCCCATCGGCAGCAAACGTGTCGCCTGGGGCGAGCCGCTGCCGCTCGATCAGGTCAAGGCGATCGGCAAGGCCCTGGGCTGCTCGATCAACGACGTGCTGCTGGCCTGCGTGGCCGGCGCCATCGGCGGCTACCTGCGCGACCTGGGCGACGACACCGCCGGCAAGGAGATCCGCGCGATGGTGCCGGTCAACCTGCGGCCGATGGATAAGGCCTACAAGCTCGGCAACCAGTTCGGCCTGGTGCCGCTGGTGCTGCCGATTGGCGTGGTCAACCCGGTCGAGCGGGTGTATGCGGTGAGGGCGCGCATGGCGGAGTTGAAGGGGAGTTACCAGCCCCTGCTCGCTTTTGCCGTGCTGGCGGTGGCGGGCTTGTTGATCAAGCCGATGCAGGACGTGTTGCTGAATCTCTTTGCGAAGAAGGCGACCGCGGTGATGACCAATGTGCCCGGGCCGGCGGTGCCGTTGACCTTGTGCGGCTCGACGCTGCGTCAGGTGATGTTCTGGGTGCCGCAGTCGGGGGAGATCGGGGTGGGCGTGTCGATCCTGAGCTATGGGGGTGGTGTGCAGTTCGGCTTGATCACCGATGCGCAGCTGTGCCCGGATCCGCAGAAGATCATCGATCGGTTTGAGCCGGAGTTCGAGAAGCTCTTGATGGTGACGCTGATGCTCCCCTGGGAATGACGGGGCCATCCTCGCGCACCCCAGCACGATGGCGCCCGAACGGTCCTGGGCCAGGGCTTTGCGTGAGCACTCAAGGATGCGCGCATGCGCATCACTGCCCGGCTCATCCCACGCCAGCACCGCCTGGCGCCCGGCACGCGCCTGCGCGAAGAAGAGTTGGCGTATCGCGGCGCTGCCTGAAGCGCGTCGACCCGGTATAAGAAAATCCTTGCCCAAAGGAAGATATTTGCGATTTCCCTGATTGGTCGGGCGGCGCTACCGTGCGGCACTTCAATCTTCACGAGGGCGGGCGATGCGGGCAGTTCAGGTGGTGAAACGGGTGGCGGTGGGGGTGGCGGTGCTGCTGCTGGCGGCGATGGCGTTCCTCGCCTGGCAGGACAGGCCGTTGGACGCACGGGCCGTGGAAGGCCTGCCCGAGATTCCGGCCGAGTGGCCCGCGGCGCGACCGCCGCAGGGGCTGGCGTTTTCGGTGCTGCGCACGGGCGAATCGGCCGGCACGGTCGAGGCGCTGGTCGTGGCCGGTGGCCGCTGGTTCACGCCGCGCCGGCCGGTGCATTCGGCCGTGCTGATCCGCCACCCGCAGGGCTCGCTCTTGTTCGACACCGGCCTGGGCCGCGAGGTGGCGAGCCAGTTTGCCGTCAACGGCGTCATCGACCGCGAGTTCTTCGGCTACCGCGCCGAGGAACCCGCACAGGCGCAGCTGCTGCGCCACGGGGTGGCGCCGGCCAGCCTGATGGCCATCGTGCCTTCGCACATGCACTGGGACCACATCAGTGGCTTGCCCGACTTTCCCGACACCGACGTGTGGGTGCAAGGCGCCGAGCGTGAACATGCCGGCCGGGGCCGCCCGCCCGCGTTCTTGCAGAGCCAGTTCAGCGGCGTGAAACGCTGGCGCGAGCTGAGCTTCGAGCCGCGGCCCTACCTCGGCTTTGCCGCGCAGCGCGATGTGTTTGGCGACGGCTCGGTGGTGCTGGTGCCGCTGGCCGGCCACACCGCGGGCCACGTGGGCCTGTTCCTCCACCTGCCCTCGGGGCGGCGCTACTTTTTCACCGGTGACGTGACCTGGACGCTCGAAGGCCTGCAACGCCCCGCCGACCGGCCGTGGATCACCCGCAACGCTGTCAAGCTCGACCACGATGCGCCCGCGAACCGCCGCGCCATCGTGCAGATCCATCGCCTGATGGGCCAACACCCGCAGCTGGTGGTGGTGCCGGCGCACGATGAATTCGTGGCGCGCAGCTTGCCGCGCTTCCCGCAGTTTCAAGACTGAGCGCGATGCTGAGCCTGCGCAACCTGCGCTACTTCTGCGCCGCCTTCGAGGAGCGCAGCACCGTCGGTGCGGCGCGGGTGTGCTTCGTCACCCAGCCGGCGATCTCGAGTGCCATTGGGCAGATCGAAGAAGAGTTGGCGGTGCGCCTGTTCCTGCGCCAGCACCGCGGGCTCGCGCCGACGCCGGCGGCGCAGCGTTTGTACCGCCTGGCGCGCAAGCTGCTGGCCGACACCGAGGCCATCAGCGCGAGCTTTCGCCAAGGCGAGGCGCTGCCGTTTGCGCTGCGGGTGCTGCCCTCGCTCAGCCTTGCGCACACCGAGCGGCTGCTGCAGCAACTGCGGCGCGACATCCCCTCGCTGGCGTTGAGCCTGCCCGACGACGAATCGCCGGCCGACGCGTCGCTCACCTCGGCCGCGTGCGCCGACGAAGGCACCGAGTTCGTGACGCTGTGGGAAGAGCGCTACGTGCTGCTGGTGCCCGAACACCACCCGCTGGCGGTGAAGGAAAGCCTGCAACTGGCCGACCTGCACCAGCAGCCGTTTGTCGAACGCAGCCACTGCGAGATGAGCGACGCGTGGCAGGCCGCGCTGGGGCGCGACACGGTGTTGCCCGAGGTGCGGGCGCGTGCCCACAGCGAAGAGTGGGCGATGGGCCTGGTGGCGGCGGGCGTGGGGGTGACCATTGCGCCCTTGCATGCGGCGCAGGCACGGCCCGGGGTGGTGGTGCGTGAAGACTGCGCCGAGCTGAGTGGCTTGCGCCGCGGCATCGGCCTGGCCTTTCACGCGCCCGCCACGGGCACGCTGGCGCAGGTGCTGGCCGCCTGCCAGCGCTGGGCGGCAGCGTTCAGGCCAGACTGAAGCGGTGCACGCCGTCGCTGCCCACGTGCCGCCGCAGCTTGCCGGCGTGCCACAGCGCGTTGAGGTGGGCGATCGACTCGCCCATCGCGAAGGTGGTCTGGTGCAGGTCGAGCTTGCGCTTGAACAGCACCGGCAGCAGGTCGGCTGCGCTGTGTGGCGCTTCGGCGCAGGCCTGCAGCACCTCGGCAAAACGATCGTCGTGGTGTGACTTCAGCTGGTCGATGCGCGTGTGCAGGCCGCGGAAGGGCCGACCGTGCGAGGGCAGCACCAGCGCGTCGGCGGGCAGGGCGCGCATGCGCTCGATCGAGTCGAGATATCGCTTGAGCGGGTCGCCTTCGGGCTCGTTTTCGTGCACGCCCACGTTGGTGGAAATGCGCGGCAACACCATGTCGCCCGAGATCAACACGCCCAAGTCGGCGCAGTGCAGTGACATGTGCTCCGGCGCGTGGCCGTAGCCGACGTGGCAGCGCCAGCCCGCTTTGTTGTTGCCCGCGCCGACATCGATCACGTCGCCGTCGATCAGGCGGCGAAAACGCTCGGGCACCTTGGGCACCATGCTCGCGTAATGGCCGGCGCGGGTTTGGATCTTGTGCAGGGCTTCGGTGTCGGTGATGCCGTGGCTTGCGGCAAAGGCGGGTGTGATGACGGTGCTCGCGGTGGCCGGGTTGCTCGCCATGCGTGCGCCGTTGTAGTCGGTGCCGCTCATCCACAGGCGGCATTCATGCTGTGGCGTCGTCCAGCGCTCGCACAGCCAATGCGCCAGGCCGATGTGGTCGGGGTGCAGGTGGGTGACGATCACGCGCAGCACCGGCAGGCCTTGCAGCTGGGTGGCGAACACCTGCTCCCACGCGGCGCGGGTGTCGTCGTTGGCGATGCCGCAGTCGACGATGCTCCAGCCTGGCTGGCCGTCGATTTCATCGCGCAGCAGCCACAGGTTGATGTGGTCCAGCGCAAACGGCAGCGCCATGCGCACCCAACGCACGCCCGGCACCAGCTCCATCGCCGTGCCGGTATCGGGCAGCGTGTCGCCGAAGGGGTAGCTCAGTTCGTGTTCGAGGGCGTTCATGCACAGGGCCTGGGTTGGCTACACTTTACGTATACGTCAATTGAGAGTCATTGTAGGGAGCCATGTCTGCCACCGCTGTCACCCAGGTATCACCCCCGCTCGGCCCCACCTTCACGATTGGCGAGCTGGCGCGTGAGTTCGACCTCACCACCCGCGCCATCCGCTTCTACGAAGACTGTGGCCTGCTCAACCCGCAGCGCAAGGGCCGCAACCGCATCTACACCTCGCGTGATCGCACGCGCCTGAAGCTCACGCTGCGTGGCAAACGGCTCGGCCTCACCTTGTCCGAGGTGAAGGAGCTGGTCGACATGTACGAGTCGCCACGCGACACGCAGGCCCAGCTGAAGAAGTTCCTGAGCGTGCTGGCCTTGCACCGCGCGCAGCTCGAGCAGCAGATGGCCGACCTGAGCGTCACGCTCGACGAAGTGCGCACGCACGAAAAAGAGGCCAAACGCCTGCTGGTTGAGAGTGACAAAAAAGCTGCCGACAAAAAAACCGCCTGAAACGCCCGACCCCTCAATTGGAGACACCATGAACCTGCCCGGCCTCGACTTCCAGCTCGGTGAAGACATCGACGCACTGCGCGACACCGTGCGCGAGTTTGCGCAAACCGAGATCGCGCCGCGCGCCGCCGAGATCGACAAGAGCGACCAGTTCCCGATGGACCTGTGGCGCAAGATGGGCGCGCTCGGTGTGCTGGGCGTGACGGTGGGCGAAGAGTACGGCGGCGCCGGCATGGGCTACCTGGCCCACATGATCGCGATGGAAGAGATCAGCCGCGCTTCGGCCAGCGTGGGCCTCTCGTACGGCGCGCACAGCAACCTGTGCGTCAACCAGATCAAGCGCAACGGCAACGAGGCGCAGAAGAAAAAATACCTGCCCAAGCTGATCAGCGGCGAGCACGTGGGGGCGCTCGCGATGAGCGAGCCCAACGCCGGCTCCGACGTCATCAGCATGAAGCTCAAGGCCGAAGAGCGTGGCGGCGTCTACGTGCTCAACGGCAGCAAGTTCTGGATCACCAACGGGCCCGATGCCGACACGCTCGTCGTCTACGCCAAGACCGAGCCCGAGCTGGGCGCGCGTGGGGTCACGGCCTTCCTGATCGAGAAGGGCATGAAGGGCTTCAGCATCGCGCAGAAGCTCGACAAGCTGGGCATGCGCGGCAGCCACACCGGCGAGCTGGTGTTCAACAACGTCGAGGTGCCGACTGAGAACGTGCTGGGCACGCTCAACGGCGGCGCACGTGTGCTGATGAGCGGCCTCGACTACGAGCGCGCCGTGCTGGCCGCCGGGCCGGTGGGCATCATGCAATCGGTGATGGACAACGTGGTGCCCTACATCCACGACCGCAAGCAGTTCGGCCAGAGCATCGGCGAGTTCCAGCTGATCCAGGGCAAGGTGGCCGACATGTACACCGTGCTGCAAGCCGCGCGCGCCTATTGCTACACGGTGGGCAAGAACCTCGATGCGCTCGGCAGCGAGCATGTGCGCCAGGTGCGCAAGGACTGCGCCTCGGTCATCTTGTGGTGTGCCGAAAAGGCCACCTGGATGGCGGGCGAAGGCATCCAGATCTTCGGTGGCAACGGCTACATCAACGACTACCCGCTGGGCCGCCTGTGGCGCGACGCCAAGCTGTACGAGATCGGCGCCGGCACCAGCGAAATCCGCCGGATGCTGATCGGCCGTGAGCTGTTCGCCGAGACCATGTAAGGTGCGCCCGGCCAGTCTGATCCAATCACGCCATGACCACCGAACTCAAAGAACTTTTCGAAAGCAATCTGCGCTGGGCGCGTGACACCGAAACGCGCAGCCCCGGCTTCTTCACCAGCCTGCTCAAGCAGCAGGCGCCGCAGTACCTGTGGATCGGCTGCGCCGACAGCCGCGTGCCCGCCAACGACCTGGTGGGCCTGTTGCCGGGCGAGCTGTTCGTGCACCGCAACGTGGCCAACGTGGTGGTGCACTCCGACCTGAACTGCCTGTCTGTCATCCAGTACGCAGCCGACATGCTCAAGGTCAAGCACATCATCATCGTCGGCCACTCGGGCTGCGGCGGTGTGGCGGCGGCCCTGCACGACACCCGCATCGGTCTGGCCGACAACTGGATCCGCCACGTGCAAGACGTGCGCAACCGCCACCAGGCCTGGCTCGACATGGTCGACGAAAACCAGCGCGTGAATGCGCTGTGCGAGCTCAACGTGGTGGAGCAGGCGCTCAACGCCTGCCAGACCACCATCGTGCAAGACGCCTGGCAGCGCAAGCAGGAGCTGGTGGTGCACGGCTGGGTCTACGGCCTGCACAACGGCCTGCTGCAAGACTTGCGCATGACGGTGTCGAGCGCCGAAGAGACGATGACGGCGTATGAAGACGCGATCAACCTGATCCGTGTGCGCTACACACCCGATCTGGTGCCGAGCGAGGTGGACTGATGCGCATGGCCGTGTTCCCGCAGGAGCTCAACGACCTGCGCGCCTTCGACATCGCCAACGCGATGCTCGACGGCTTCGACCGCCACTACACGCTGTTTCGCGAAGCGAGCGCGCAGGCCAAGAAGCGCTTCGAGGCGGCCGACTGGCACGGCCAGCAGCGTGCGCAGCGCGAGCGCATCGAGTTCTACGACAAGCGCGTCGACGAAGCGGCCGAACGCCTGCAGACCGAGTTCAAGGCCAGCAGCCTGTCGATGAACGTATGGCAGCAGGTCAAGCTGCACTACATCGGCCTCTTGACCAACCACCACCAGCCCGAGCTGGCCGAGACCTTCTTCAACTCGGTCACCACCAAGATCCTGCACCGCAGCTACTTCCACAACGACTTCATCTTCCTGCGGCCAGCGGTCTCGACCGAGTACATCGAAAACGAAGAGCCGGCCTCGCAGCCCACCTACCGCGCCTATTACCCGACCAAAGAGACGCTGCGCGACAGCTGGCTGCGCCTGGTCAACAACTTCCAGCTCAAGCGTGATTTCGAAGACCTCGGCCGCGACGTCGACCACGTGCTCAACGCCGTGGCGCGCGAGCTGGGCGACTTCAGGCCGCGCGCCAACTTCCAGATCCAGGTGCTGAGCTCGCTCTTCTTTCGCAACAAGGGCGCCTACATCGTCGGCAAGATCATCAACGGCTTCAAGGAGACGCCGTTTGCGCTGCCCATCCTGCACTCGCCGGCCTCCAGCCTGCTGGTGATCGACACCGTGCTGTTCGGTGAAGACGAGCTGCAGATGCTGTTCAGCTTTGCGCGTGCGTACTTTTTGGTCGACATGGAAATCCCGTCGGCCTACGTGCAGTTCTTGCGCTCGCTGATGCCACGCAAGCCGCGCTCGGAGATCTACAACGCACTCGGGCTGCAGAAGCAGGGCAAGAACCTCTTCTACCGCGACTTTCTCGCGCACCTGCGCCACTCGTCGGACAAGTTCCGCATCGCGCCCGGCATCAAGGGCATGGTGATGCTGGTGTTCGACCTGCC
>NZ_JADMJX010000159.1:13635-35328 GCF_018780185.1 Rhizobacter sp. | reverse complement strand
GCCAGCACCTGGCGGGCCTCTCCGACTTCATCGGCAAGCCGATCTCGCTGCAGGCCGAGACGTCGGGGTCGCCGGAGCAGTACGACATCGTGTTGATCTAACAGGCAGGTATCAGGAGCCGTTCGTGAAAGCAGTCATTCTGGCGGGAGGGTTCGGGAGCCGCATCTCCGAAGAAACCAACCTCAAACCCAAGCCCATGATCGAGATCGGCGGCAAACCGATCCTCTGGCACATCATGAAAATCTACTCCGCCGGTGGCGTGAACGAGTTCGTGATCTGCTGTGGCTACAAGGGCTACGTGATCAAAGAGTACTTTGCCAACTACTTCCTGCACATGTCCGACGTCACCTTCGACATGGCCGACAACAAGATGGAAGTGCATCACAAGCAGGCCGAGCCCTGGCGTGTGACTCTCGTGAACACTGGCGAAGACTCCATGACTGGCGGGCGCCTCAAGCGTGTTGCCGACTACGTGAAAAACGAAGAGGCGTTCTGCTTCACCTATGGTGACGGCGTGTCCGACGTCGACGTGGCCGCGACCATCGCTTTCCACAAGGCCCATGGCAAGCTCGCCACCGTCACGGCCGTGCAGCCTCCCGGGCGCTATGGCGCCCTGCAATTGAACGGCAATCAGGTGCTGGGGTTCACCGAGAAGCCGCGTGGAGATGGTGGCCAGATCAACGGTGGCTTCTTTGTGCTCTCGCCGCGTTGCATCGATCGCATCGGCGGCGACTCCAGCAGTTGGGAAGGTGAGCCCCTGACCAGCCTGGCGCGAGACGGCGAGTTGATGGCCTACTCGCACACCGGCTTCTGGCAGCCCATGGACACCCTGCGTGAAAAGAACCTGCTCGAAGAGCTCTGGCAATCGGGCCGCGCGCCCTGGAAGACGTGGTGATGCAGCCCAATGCCAGCTTCTGGCGCGGCAAGCGTGTGCTGCTCACCGGCCACACAGGCTTCAAGGGTGGCTGGCTGGCACTGTGGTTGAACCGCCTCGGTGCACAGGTCACCGGCCTGGCACTGGCGCCGTCGACGAACCCCAGCTTGTTCGAACGTGCGCGCATCGGTGACATCAGCCGGAGTCGGTTGGGTGACATTCGCGATGCGACGGGTGTCGCAGCGCTCGTACGCGAGTGCCAGCCCGAAGTGGTGCTGCACCTGGCCGCGCAGCCGCTCGTCAGGGCGAGTTACCGTGAGCCGCTCGACACCTTTGGTACCAACGTGATGGGAACGGCCCATGTGCTGGATGCCCTCAGAGGCGTTGACAGCGTGCGTGCTGTGGTGGTGGTGACCACTGACAAGGTGTATCGCAACCGCGAGGTGGCCTACCCCTACCGCGAAAACGACCCGCTGGGCGGCCACGACCCCTATAGCGCCAGCAAGGCGGCCTCCGAGGTGGTGGTCGAGAGCTACCGTGAGGCCTATCTCGCAGCTCAAGGGGTGGCTGTGGCCACGGCGCGGGCCGGTAATGTGATCGGCGGCGGCGACTGGTCGGAAGACCGACTGATCCCAGACGCTGTTCGTGCTTGGACAGCTGGCACACCGCTGATGATCCGGCGACCAAAAGCGGTGCGCCCTTGGCAGCACGTGCTCGAGCCCCTGGCCGGCTACCTGCGCCTGGCTGAGGCCTTGTGGGCCAACCCGGCGCGCGCCGGTGCCTACAACTTCGGCCCGCACACCCACGAAGCGGCCACGGTGGGCGACGTGATTGCCCTGGCGCGCGAGGCCTTCGGCCGCGGCGACTGGATCGACGGCGACGGCACCGAAGGGCCCCACGAGGCCGGCTGGCTGGCCCTGGAGATTGCATACGCCCGCGACACCCTTGGCGTGGAACCTTGCTGGGGCTTGCGCGAGGCCGTGGGTCGCACGATGGCCTGGTACCGCGACCTCGCTGGGGGTGCCGACGCGCGTACCCTCTGCAGCGCCGACATCGACGCCTACGAGGCCGGCCGGTGAGCCGATTCACCGTCAGTGACACGCCGCTGCATGGCCTGAGGCAGGTGCAGCGGCAGCGGCTCGGCGATTCGCGCGGCTCTCTGTCGCGTCTGTTTTGCGCCGAAGAGTTGTTCGCGGCCGGTTGGGTGGGGTCGATCGCGCAGATCAACCACACCGTCACGACCCGTGCGGGCACGGTACGCGGAATGCATTTCCAGCGGCCTCCGCATGCCGAGATCAAGCTCGTGAGCTGTTTGCGCGGTGAAGTGTTCGATGTGGCGGTGGACCTGCGCACGGGCTCCCCCACGTTTCTGCAGTGGCACGCCGTACGGCTGTCCGCCGAGAACAACCAGGCTCTGTTGATCCCCCAGGGTTTTGCTCATGGCTTCCAGTCCCTGACGGACAATGCCGAGCTGCTGTATTGCCACTCGGCTGCCTACGCGCCCGCGGCCGAAGGCGGCCTCAACCCGATGGATGAGCGGCTCGCGATTGCCTGGCCGTTGTCGGTCACCGAGTTGTCGGCCCGCGACGCCCAGCACGCCATGATCGGCCCCAGTTTCACAGGAGTAGTCGTTTGAAGTGTCGTCATTGCAGCGCCGATTTGACCCTGCCTTTTCTGGATCTGGGCAGCGCACCACCGTCCAATGCCTACCTGACGGAAGCTGCGTTGCGGGCGCCCGAGGTTTGGTACCCGCTGCGCCTGCTCGCCTGCCAAAGCTGCTGGCTGGTGCAAACCGAAGATCACGCCGGGCGGGAAGCACTTTTCACTGACGACTACGCCTACTTCAGCTCGTTCTCGTCGTCGTGGCTCGCGCACAGCCAGCGCTATGTGAGTGACATGACAGCGCGCTTCGGGCTTCATGCGGCGAGCCTCGTGTCCGAGGTCGCCGCCAACGACGGCTACCTGCTGCAGTACGTGCAGCAAGACGGTATTCCCTGTTACGGCATCGAGCCGACCGCCAGCACGGCGGCAGCGGCGCGCCAGAAGGGCATCGAGATAGTCGAACGGTTCTTCGGCGTGGCGCTGGCTGAAGAGCTGGCCGCACAGGGTCGCCAGGTTGACTTGGTGGCGGCCAACAATGTGCTTGCCCATGTGCCCGACATCAACGACTTCGTGCGAGGCTTCGCGCGGCTTCTCAAGCCCCAGGGCGTGGCGACGTTCGAGTTCCCGCACCTGATGCGCATGGTGCAAGAGAACCAGTTCGACACGGCCTACCACGAGCACTACTCCTACCTGTCGCTGACGGCGGTGCAGCGTGTCTTCTCGGCCAATGGCCTGAGCCTGTTCGACGTTGAAGAGCACCAGACACACGGCGGCAGCCTGCGCGTGTTCGCGCAGCGCAGCGACACCGGCAGTCACCCCGTCAAGGGCAGCGTGGCCGAGCTGCTGCAGCGTGAGCTGCAGGCGGGCATCACGAGCCCTGCGTTCTATGCGGGGTTCCAGACCAAGACCAACCGTGTCAAAGACGATTTTTGCGCGTTCCTGATCGAGGCCAAGCGCGAAGGTAAACGTGTGGCTGCCTATGGCGCTGCGGCGAAGGGCAACACGCTGATGAACTACGCCGGGGTGCGCCCCGACCTCTTGGCGTTCGTGGTCGATCGCAACCCGGCCAAGCAGAACAAGTTCATGCCTGGCAGCCGCATTCCCATCGTGGCCGAGGACCGCCTGAAGTCCGACCGGCCCGACTACGTGGTGATCCTGCCCTGGAACCTGCGGGTCGAAGTGATGCAGCAGCTCGACTACATCCGTGCCTGGGGTGGCCAGTTTGTGACGGCTGTGCCAGGCCTCCAAATCACGCGATGAAGATTGCCGTTACTGGCGCCACCGGGTTCATCGGCCGTCACGTGGTGGCCGAGTTGGAGCGCCGTGGTCACTCGGTGGTGTTGCTGTTGCGAGCCACTTCGGTTCTGCCTAAAGGATGGCAGCGCCACGAGGCTCGTCGCTGCGATCTCGCCGACGGTGTCGCCGATGCAGGGCAGCCCGATGCGCTGATCCACTTGGCCTGGGGCGGCTTGCCCAACTACAACTCCTTGCACCACTTCGAGCAGGAGCTGCCGACACAGTACGCCTTGTTGAAGTTGTTGTTGGCGGTGGGCGTGCCTCGAATCGTGGTGGCCGGTACCTGCTTCGAATACGGCATGCGTTCGGGCCCACTCAATGAGGCCATGGAGACGCAGCCCAGCAACCCCTATGCCTTTGCGAAAGACGCGTTGCGGCGCCAATTGGAGTTTCTCCAGCGCGAGCGGCCGTTTCAGCTCACCTGGGCCCGGCTCTTCTACATGCACGGCGAAGGGCAGGCCGCAGGGTCTTTGCTGCCGCTGTTGAAGCAAGCCGTCGCGCGTGGCGACAAACGGTTTCCCATGTCCGGTGGCGAGCAACTTCGCGACTACCTTCCCGTGTCCGAGGTGGCGCGGCATTTGGTGTCTTTGGCCGAGAGTGATACTGGATTTGGGGTCGTCAATGTCAGCTCCGGGCGCCCCACCTCGGTGCGCTCGCTGGTCGAAAGCTGGATTACCGGCAACGGCTGGGCCATCGAGCCCGAGCTGGGTCGTTTCCCCTATCCGGCGCACGAGCCCATGGCCTTCTGGGGCGACAATCAAAAGCTGCGCCGCTGCCTCAACCTGCTTTGATACGCGTTCATTCGCATGGCCGACTTAAAACCCATCAACCGCGCCGAGCAACTGCCGGTGTTCCAGCACCGAGTGCTGGAGGCCAGGCTGATGTTCAACCAGGCTTTTTGCCCGGAGTTGATGCTGTGCGACAGCGACTGTCAGAACGAGCAAGACCTGAGCCGCGCCTTTCAGTTGCACGTGCAAGACGTGCAGGACATCGTGGACCGCCACAACCCGAAGGTCATCAATGAATACTTCACGCCCCGTGCCGGCTTGCATGCCGATGCGATCGCGTTGCGGCACGTGCCTCAGCACATGCACGACCTGTTTGTCTTTTTGTGCGGGCGTCGCGAGCCAAACGGCGAGGGCCTAATCTACATCGAGGTGCCCTGTCTCGGGCAGGCCGCGGCCGCGTGGGGCGGTGCGTCGAAGGGCGTGACTTCCAGCCTCTTCATGAACCCTGCCGGTGCCGGTATCAACACCGTGATCGACATCAACCCGGGCAAACAAGGCTACTGTCTGGCCGCCAGGGGCATTCGCGTCAGCTCACCCGAGGAGGCCGTAGCGCGCCTGCCTGATGGGGCTGACATCTTCGTGATGAACAGCAACTACCTGAAGGACATTCGGGAGTCGACGGCGTTCAGATTCAACTACTGATGGGTGGAACATGGAAAACTTTGACAAAGAAGTGGCAGACCGCTTGGTGGCCAATGGCGCAGACGAGCAGATCAAGGCCGCGGCGCACGCGTTCACGGTGGCATCGATCGGCCCCAAGTATTCGTACAACTTTTCCTGGATGGGCCGCCCGATCATCCAGTACCCGCAAGACATAGTGGCCATGCAGGAGCTCATCTGGACTGTGAAGCCCGACCTGATCATCGAAACCGGCATCGCGCATGGTGGCTCGCTGATCTTCTCGGCTTCGATGCTGGAGCTGAATGCGGCCTGCGGTGGCCCAGCTGATGCCGAGGTCCTCGGCCTAGACATCGACATCCGCCCGCACAACCGCGAGGCCATTGAGGCACACCCGATGTTTCGTCGCATCTCGATGATCCAGGGCTCCAGCGTGGCGCCCGAGGTGGTAACCCAGGTCAAGGCCAAGGCGCAGGGCCGCAAGAAGATCCTCGTCTGCCTGGACAGCAACCACACCCATGCACACGTGCTGGCCGAATTGGAAGCCTACGCACCGCTCACGTCGGTGGGCAGTTATTGCGTGGTGTTCGACACCTTCGTCGAAGACCTGCCCAAGGCCTTGAGTGGTGACCGCCCTTGGGGCCCCGGCAACAACCCCAAAACGGCGGTGTGGCAATACCTGAAGAGCCACCCGGAGTTCCAGATCGATCAAGCCATCGACAACAAGCTGCTCGTTAGCGTGGCGCCTAGCGGGTACCTCAAGCGAGTGCGCTGAATGACCGTGCAGACACCCTCAGGGCTGGTGTACGCCTGCCTGACCCATGTGCCTCTGTGGATTGAGTTCCCGCCGTACGTGACGCCGCTCTACATGGGGCAGGCGCAGGGCGAGGGCAAACTCAATCTGCGCGATCTGGCCCCTGAGTGGGAGCCGCACCACGCGGTGCTCGGCGGGTGTGTTGGCAGCTTCGCACTCAAGAACCTCGTGCTGAAGCAGTACCCCGAGGCCACCCGCGTGGGCGTCTGCCAGTACCGCAAGTTCATCTCGCGCGAGCGCATCAGCGGCGTGGCGGAGCCGAGCTATCCCGTCATGGACATGGTCTACAAGGAACGACTGGCAGGGGATGTCTTTGCGCGGGTGCTCGATCCAGGTGACCAGCCGCTTCTGATCAGCCGGCCCTTGCCCTTGCCCAAAGGCGCGACCGTGCTCACTCAGTACAAGGGTGCCCACCATGTGGAAGACCTGCTTCGGTTCGTGGCGCTGGCTGTGGAGCTCGGTGTGCTCGACAAGGACGACGTGGAGCCGTTCTTCGACGCGACGGTGTTCTTCCCGGGGGGGATCGAGCTTGGCGTGTATCCGGCGACGTTCTGGCTTCAGCACATCACTGGCATCGAGTCGGTGGTGCGCGCCTGTGTGCAGACCCATCCCCAGCCCCGCAGTGGCTACCAGACACGAGCTTGGGCGTTTTGTGCTGAGCGCCTGGGCAGCTACCTGCTGCTGAAGCATCTGCGATCGACTGAACCCACCCAACGCTGGATCAAGCGCCTTGGTGGCATGCAAGGAATACCCTCAGACAAGCGTTGCATCGGCCAGATGAACGTCATCACCGAGCGGGACGGCGCAGGCTACACGCTGGGCACCTCAGGCCCGGGCGCCTGAGGTCTGCAACCGTGACGCGCAGAAGCCTGCCGCAAGTCACGTTGTGCTGTATCGACAGCACCCTGCGCCTGCCGTGGGCGTTGAAGGCCCTGCAGCACTGCGTCGATCAGATCGAGTTTGGCGATGCCTTTTTGTGCACCGACGCTGCCTCGCTGGGGGGGCGCTCCCTGCCCGCGGGGGTGCGCTGGATCGAGATCGAGCCGCTGCGCAGCATCGAGGCGTATTCCGAGTTCGTGATCAAGTCGCTGGCGACACACGTGCGTACTTCTCACGTCCTGATCGTGCAGTGGGACGGGTTTGTGTTGAATTCAGCGGCCTGGTCTGACGAGTTTCTGGGCTTCGACTACATCGGTGCGCCATGGAACCACATCCCCGAGCCTCACGCCGTGGGCAATGGCGGCTTCTCGCTGCGCTCGCTGCGCCTGCTGCAGGCCCTGCAGAGCCCCGCCATCGTGCCCAGCCACCCCGAAGACGTCTGCATCTGCGTGACATACCGTGCCCTCCTGGAGGCGCAGGGTCTGCGCTTCGCACCCACGGCACTTGCGCGGCGTTTTGCGGTGGAAGACGACCCATTGAGCCCGCAGGTGTTCGGCTTTCACGGGCCCTACCACCTGCCCGCCGTGCTGGAACCGTCGCAGACGCTGGCCTTCGTCGAGTCGCTCACGCCCAAGGCCGTCGAGGCGCACTACTTTGGCAGCTTGCTGCGCGAACTGGTGCAAGGTGCGAAGCGGCGGCCTGAGCTCGAGCCTGCTCGTGCGGCGTTGCACCGACTGGTCCTGAGGGCGGTGGATCAGATGCAGGGCGATGCCAGCCTGACGCCGCAATCGCTCGGCCTGTGCAAGGCCCTGATCCGCCATGGCGAGTTCGCCGCAGCCGCACGATTGCTGCGGCAGCGTCGTCGCGCGCTGGGCAAACTCTGGGCCGAGCCGCGTCTCTGGCTGAGGCTCCAACTCAAGGCCTTGGTGTGGTCGCTGAGGGGCCGCTGACGACCGACCGAATCAACGCACGAGCCCGATGAAACCCAACCTCCTGAACAGTCGCCTGCTGCGCTACGCTGAAGAGACCTGGTTGCCGCCATTTCCGCAGTCGTTGCCGTCGTCGGTGGATGTGTACGTGCAGCGCACTTCAGTGTGGAAGGCCGCACGCCGGCGGTTCATGCGCTCACTCAACCTGCGTCTGCACGGCCAGACCCCGCAACTGCGAACCCGCATTGACCCCGCCGTGCATCGCCGCCTGCTCTGGATCCATCACGGCACGCCACAGGTTGGCGATTCATTGACCGATCTCGCCGCGCGCGAGTTGCTCAAGGGCCAGTTCGAGCGCGTCGATCTGCTGACCGATGCGCACCTGCTGCAGCTGTACCGCTGCGACGAGGTGTTTGCGCACGTGGCGGCCACGCCGGCCGAGCTACCTGGCCCCTACGACCTGATCTTGCTGCACAGCGCCTCGTCACGCTCGGTGAAAGACAAGCTCGCGCACTACAGCAACGTCCCTTTCGTGCATGTGTATGGCTTCTACACAGGCCCCGAACTCAACCGCACCTTGTTCGGTTTCTACCGCATTGCGCAGTTGCTCGGCCTTGACCTGCCGGAGCAAGAACTGGAGCACATGGCCTGCCCCAGCATGCGGGCTTCTGCGGCCGAAGAGGCCGCCGTGGCCAAACTCAACCTGCCGCCCAACGCGATCGTGATGGCCGTCGGCGGCGTGCGCGACTGGTGTACCTACCAACAATGGCCACAGGTGCTGCGGGGCCTGCACGAGGCCGGCGTGACACGACCCGTGGTGTTGATCGGATCTGACAATGGCCTCGCGATGCGCGACCAGATCGTGATGGCCCAGACCGGCATGACCCTCATCGACCGTGTGGCCCAGCACACACTGGGTGAGGTGCAGGCCATGATGCGACACAGCGCGCTGGTGGTGTGTGCAGACGGCGGGTTGTTGCACCTGGCGCACACGGCGCGTGTGCCGGTGGTCACGCTGTTTGCGGGCATCAGCGAGCCGCGCTTTCGCCTGACATCAGCCAACCGCACGCGCTGGCTCTATGGGGCGAACTGGGTCAACGACATACCGGCCGCCGACCTGGTGGCCACCATCACCCAGTCGCTAGCAGGCGCCGATAGATCGCCAGGTAGGCCTGCGTCGCCCGATCCCAGGTGAACTGCGCAGCGTGCGCGCGGATGTCGCTCGCGTGGGCCAGCAGGCGCGGGCTCTCCGCCTCGATGCAGCGGCGCATGGCATGCGGATCGAAGTCGCTGAAGTAGCCCGCCCAGGCGCCGCCTACTTCAGGCAGGCTGGTCAGCTTGGAGAGGTACACCGGCTTGCCGAAGTACATCGCCTCCAAGGGCGGCAGCCCGAAGCCCTCGGTGAGTGACGGAAACAGGAAGCCCTGGCAGTTGGCATAGAGCCAGCTCTTCTGTTCGTCGCTGACCTCCTGCACCACGCGCAGGTTGGTGATGCCTCGTTCTTGTGCCTGGGCTCTCAAGCGGTCTGAATCAACGGTGCGCGGCCCAGCCAGCACCACCAGCTGCTCGGGCCAGACGGCGGCCATGTCGACCAGGCTTTGCGGGTTCTTGGATGCCGCCATGCGGCTCAGGTGCAGCAGGAAGCTGCCCGGTACCAAGCCGTCAACCGCTTGCTGCGGGTGCGACGTCAGGTCGCGCGCGCCGTTGGGGATCACGCTGATCGGCCCCTGCCAGCCCAGGTGCTGGCGGATGTCGCCCTCGACGTGGTGCGTCAGCGTGCTGACCTCCTCGAACTTGCGCAGGCGCGATTGCAGCTTGCGCAGGTTTTTGGCGATGCTGCGCGCGTCGTCGTGGTACAGGGTGTTGAGATCGTGGATCGTCAGCAGTGAGTGGCGCGTGCCAAAGGGCGGGCCGATGCGGCCGAGTTGGTTGAGGCCATGCCACACATCGAAGCGCCGTGTGCCTTGCCAATGCCAGTAGCCTTGCAACTTGCTCGTGGCCAGGTAGCTCACGCCACTGCCAAAACGCCCATGCCAACGCACCGGCATGTGCATGTGGAACTCGACCGCGGCTTGCTCTCGCCATTCGGGTGCCACGGCTGCGATGCGCTCGCAGATCTGGGTGGAGAATTCGCCGAGCCCATCGCTCAGCGAATCGATCATGCCGAGACTGACGCCAATGTGTCGGGTGGGCACGGCCATTGGTCTTGTCACGCTACCAGCTTGTAGTGCTTGCGGCTCAGGTCCCAGCCGAACCAGCGCTCCAGCACCATCGACCAGCGGTGTTTGCGCTCGCGCTTTGTCAGCACATGCTCGGGGTTCGGTGCGAAGTGCTGCTCAGCCTCCTGGGCGAGCCACTCGGCCATCACCGCCGGGTGGGTGCCGCTGTAGGGCCGCAGCGATTGCGGGTCGATGTTGCCGTACTGCACCTTTGGTGCACCGTGAGACCAGTACTTGCTCACCTGATCCATCTTCGCCTGCATGTAGTCAGTGCGGCGAACGTGGCCATAGTGATAGATGTGCGCGTTGGCCAACGCGGCTCGCGGGTGTCGGCCGCGACGGTGCTTGTCCATGACGACCCAGAACTGGCCGTCGGGCGCGTAGGTTCGGATGGTGTTGCGGATCAACCGGCATTCGCGCCGGTACCAGGCGGGGCTCATGGCCACCCAGTGCGGCGAGCCGTAGAAATGCAGGTAATCGAACACCAGGGCCTCGACCTCGGCGTTGGCGTGGTGTCGATTGATCGAGGCGCGGATAGCCCCCAGCTCGGCCTCGTGCAAGACCTCGTCGCCTTCGAGATAGAAGGCCCAGTCGCCGGTACAGGCGTACTGCGCAATCATCTTCTGCTGGGCATAGACGAAGCCGCGCTCGGACATGCGCTCGTTCCACAGGGTGTCGATGAGGCGGATCTTGGGGTCGCCGATGGCCAGCAGGCGCTCGCGCGTTTGGTCTTCGCCGCGACCGACCGCGATCACGAACTCGTCGACCAGCGGCAGCAGCGAGCGCACCGATGCCTCGAACGGGAAGCCCAGCTTCACGCCGTTGCGCAGAAAGGTGAAGCCGCTGATCGAGGGCTCAGGAGGTGTGGACATAACGGTGTGGCTCCAGCAGCTGCTTGGTTCGCAAACCCCAGATGTACTGGAACGGGCGGCGTGCCTTTTTCGAGGCCGAGTCTTTCGAGATGGCGTCAATGCGCTGGCGGTGCTTCCACAAGAAGTACGCCAGGCGGCATGAAACGAATTGAGTTTCCCGGGCGCGCCACAGGCCCAACAGCTCGCGCGTCATGGCCTGGCCCTTGCCGGGCACTTCGGCGAAGCGCTCCAGCCGTGCGCGGGTGTCGGCCAGTTCGCGCCAGCGAAAGCCGCGCTTGCGCTCGGCGGGGTTGGGTCGGCTGCCCGTGATGTCGGTCACCGTCTGGGCGTGCTGGCGGTAGTGCACCAGGCATTGGTCGACGTAGCTGATTCTGCCCGTCGAGGCCGCCACGTAAGCCAGCCACCAGTCGTGAAAGAGATGCGTGGGGAAGGGCAGTGCGTGCTCGAGCAGGCTGCGCTCGAAGAGCATGGCATGGCCGGTCACGTTGTTGGCGAACCAGTAGGCCACGGGGTCATCGGTGCTGAAGCGGTTCATGCGATCCGACAGGCGTTGGTTCAGGGGCTGCCCCTGCTCATTCACCAGGGCCGAATCGCCATAGGCCAGCAGGGCACCGCCCGAGCTCAGCTCGGACGCCAGTGTGCTGAGCTTGTGGGGTAGCCAGATGTCGTCTTGATCGCAGGGGGCGATCCAGCGGCCTTGGCAGCGGGTGATGGCGGCCTCGAAGTTCCGGTGGTAGCCGAGGTTGCGGCCGTTTCGGCTGTAGCGGATGCGCGCGTCTTGTTTCGTGTAGCCCTCGAGTATCGCGGGCGTGGCGTCGGTCGAGGCGTCGTCGATGGCAACGATCTCGATGTGGGGCCAGTCTTGAGCCAGCAGCGAATCCAGCTGCTCGCGCAAATGGCGCTCGCCATTGAAGGTGCACAGCGCAATGGAGATCAACGGGGGCGTTGGTGCCTGCATCAGGCCACGCGGTTCAAGGCCTCGACCTCGGCCCGGCTCCACTTGTCGTCCATCGGGATCAGGCGGCCGGCATCGGCGAAGGCCGGCGGATTGGCGCGCAAGGTGATGCGGATGTAGTGATGCACGAACACGTCGAGCGCAATGTGCAGCGGCTTGATGTCGCCGTGCTCCACCGCACGCTTCTTGGCACGCAGGTAGAGATCGGCGTCAGCGGCCTGGATGCGCTCGTCCCACAAGCCCACGAGCTCGATCGCGCGGCGGTTCATCAGCACCGAGTTGCCGACGTAGCCTTCGAGGATCTTTCCTTCGAAGCGCTGCGCGCGGTCGAGGCTGAAGCGTTCCCAGTTGCCGTACATCCAGCGATGGGCCAGCGCAAGCCAGGGCTGCTTTGCGCCAAACAGGCGGACTGGGAGGGCTGCGCGCTTCCAGCGACGGCGCAGCACCCGCGTGGCTTCGGGTGTTTCGATGCGCTCGATGCCGCAGACCGTGAGCAGGTCGAGGCCATTGCGCTCGGCGTTCGCCAGCAGGCGCGAGTCCCAGGCCGGGGGAACGACGATGTCGTTGTTGAGGAACGCGAGCCATTCACCCTGGGCGGCCGCAATGCCCTGGTTCTGCGTGTAGGGGTAGGAGTAGTTGGCCTTGTTGCGGATCACCTTGGCACCCACCGATTCGAAAAACTCGGCCGAACCGTCGGTGGAGGCGTTGTCGATGATGATCAGCTCGTAGGGCTCTTGGGTGTAACGCTGCAGATGCTCCACGAACCACCGGTTGACCGCCAGCTGGTTGTGCACCGCGGTGATGATGCTCAACTTGGTCATCAGGTGGTACTTTCAGCAACAGGATGGGGCTCGGTCTTGAATTGCAGCGAGTGCAGGTGCGCAAACAACCCGTTGAGCGCGAGCAACTCGGCATGCGTGCCTTGTTCGACCACGCGCCCGCCATCGAGCACAAGCACCCGGTCGGCGGCCTTGATGGTGGACAAGCGGTGGGCGATCACCAGACTGGTCCGGCCGACCATCAACGCATCCAGCGCTTCTTGCACCAGGCGCTCCGACTCCGAGTCGAGCGCGGAGGTGGCTTCGTCCAGGATCAGGATGGGCGCATCCTTGTAGATGGCGCGTGCGATGGCCAAGCGCTGGCGTTGGCCACCGGAGAGCTGGTTGCCGTTGTGGCCGATCATCGTGTCGATGCCATGTGGCAGGCTCTGGGCGAACTGCAGCATGTTGGCGGCCAAGAGGGCCTTGAGCACACGTTCACGGTCCGCCTGCGATGCCAGCTCGGAGCCGAGAGCAACGTTGGCCGCCAGGGTGTCGTTGAACAGCACGACGTCTTGGCTGACCAATGCGAACTGGCGGCGCAGGGCGGCCACATTCCATTCCCGGACGGGGTGGCCATCGATCAGCAGTTCGCCGTCGGTCAACTCGAGAAAACGAGGCAGCAGATTCACCAGGGTGGTCTTGCCCGCGCCCGAGGGGCCTACCAGGGCCACCGTTTCGCCCACTTTCAGATGCAGGGTGACGTCGTCCAGAGCGGGCGCCTGGTCGCTCTTGTAGCGAAGGCTCACGTGGCGCATCTCGATCTCGCCGCGCGCGCGACCGGGGTCAAAGGTGCCGCCTTGCTCCGCCGGGACATCGTTGATCAGAGCCACGCCACGCTCCAGCGCCGCCAGGCCGCGCGTGATGGGTCCGGCTACTTCTGACAGGTGCTTGATCGGCGCCAGCAACATCAGCATCGTGGTGATGAAGGCCACGAAGCCACCCGTCGTGCCGCCTTGCGCACCGCTTTGCCACAGGGCAGCTACCACCAGGGCCGACAGGCCGCAGGCGGCAATGAGCTGGGTGATGGGTGTCATCGTGGCGGCTGCCATCGTGGACTTGATGGAGAGCTGCCGCAGTGTGTCGCTCACTTTAGAGAACCGGCGCGTCTGCGATTCTTCGGCACCGTGGAGGCGCACGATGCGCCATGCCAGCACGTTTTCTTCGACCACGTAGGCTGCCTCGTTGATGGCGATCTGGCCTTCGATGGTGAGCCGATGCAGTCGCTTGCTGAGCTTGCGCATCACATAGGCGATGGCGGGGAACAGCAGGCCGACGAACAAGGTGAGTTGCCAGTTCAGGTACAGCAGGTAGACCAGCAGCGCCACCAGGGTCAGCGAGTCGCGCACCAGCGTGAGCACCGATCCCACCAGCAGGCCGGCGCCGGCTTGTGCCTCATAGGTGAGGGTGCCGGTCAAGGAACTCGCCGTGTTGTTGTTGAACAGGCTCGGGTGCACCGTCATCAGCCGCTCGAACAGGGCGCCCCGCAAGGCTTGGGTGCCCCGGTTGGCCGACCAGGCCAGGCCGTATTGCGCGATCAGACCTGCCAAGCCACGCACGGCAAAGAGGCTGATGATGACCGCCGGAATCATCCAAAGCGGAAAAGTGGGTTGCTTGAAGCTGCCGCTGTCGAAGAAGATCTTCATCAGGGCCGGCAACATGGGCTCGGTGGCTGCGCCAACGACCGAACCCAGAACCATCAACACAAACCCCCGCCGGCTGTTGGCAAAGTACGGCGCGATGCGCTTCAGGCGCTGCTTCAGGGGCAGGGTGGGTGTGCTCATTCAGCGCGGATTATCCAACGCCGGGCTGCCTACAATCCGCCCACCCAAACCAGAGCGTCTTGGCGCCCCCCATGGCCGACATCAGGCTCTCCGTCACCCTCATCACCCACAACGAAAGCCGGCACATCGCGGCCTGCCTGAAAAGTGTGGCCTTCGCCGACGAGTGGGTGGTGGTCGACTCGGGCAGCACCGATGGCACGCGCGAGATCGCCGAATCGATGGGCGCGCGGGTCGTCAAGACCGACGACTGGCCGGGCTTCGGTGTGCAGAAGAATCGGGCCCTCGACCTGGCCCGTGGCCGCTGGGTACTCAGCATCGACGCCGATGAACGGGTGAGCGAGGCGCTGGCCGCACGAATTAGAACGGTCATCCAGAACGAACCGGCCGCCGATGGCTACGAGCTGTCGCGCATCTCGCGCTTCTGTGGCCAATGGATGCGCCATGGCGACTGGAACCCCGACCGTGTGCTTCGTCTGTTTCGCCGTGAGCGCGGGCGGTTCACCGACGACTTGGTGCACGAGCGCCTGCAGGTGCAAGGCCGGGTCGAGCGCTTGGCCGGTGATCTTCTCCACGACACCATGCCCACGCTCGACGATGCGCTCGACAAGCTCAACCGCTACAGCTCTGGGCGCGCGCTCGACAAGGTGAAGGCCGGCGGCCAGGGCGGCCTCGGGGCAGCCCTGGGCCATGGGGTGTGGGCGTTTGTGCGCTGCTATCTGCTCAAGCGCGGCTTTCTCGACGGCCGCCTGGGCTTCGTGCTGGCCATCTACCAGGCCGAAGGCACCTACTACCGTTACCTCAAGATGGGCTTGCTGAGGCAACAGATGCGCAATCCCATTGAACCAATCTGAAAACACGAGGTCAGGACACTTCATGCTGATGAATCGACGTTATTTCGGAAGTTCCGTTGCCGCGGCCTCTGGCCTCGCGCTTGTCGGCCCCGCACTGGGGCAGTTCCGGGTCGAGATCTCCGGCGTTGGCGCCACCCAGGTGCCGATTGCCATCGCCCGCTTTCGTGACGAAGACCGCACCACCCAGAGTCTGTCGACCATCATTCGGGCCGACCTTGAGCGCTCGGGTGTGTTCCGCAACATCGAGGCCAACCAGGTGCTCGACGAGGCCGCGCAGCCGCCAATGAGCGAGTGGCGCTCGCGCTCCGCCGATGCGCTGGTGGGCGGCTCGGTCACGCGCCTGGCCGACGGTCGCTTCGACGTGCGGTTCAAGCTCTGGGACGTGGTCAAGGGCAAGGCGATCGCTGGCGAAAGCAACGCGACCATGCCGGCCGATCTGCGCGTGGCCGCGCACCGCATTGCCGACGTGATCTACGAAAAACTCACCGGCGACCGGGGCGTGTTTTCCACCCGCATCGCCTACGTCACCCGCTCGGGCAAGCGCTACGCGTTGCGGGTCGACTTTGCCGACGGCCTGGGCGGCGAGTCGGTGCTCAACAGCAACGACCCCATCATCTCGCCGGCCTGGTCGCCCAATGGTCAGGAGCTGGCCTACGTGTCGTTCGAAGACCAGAAGGCCATCGTGTTCGCCCAAGACGTGTCCACGGGGCAGCGCCGCAAGATTGCGGCGTTTCGTGGCTCCAACAGTGCACCCTCGTGGTCGCCCGATGGCAACTCGCTGGTGGTCACGCTCAGCCGTGACGGCAATTCGCAGCTCTACATCATCGGCCGCAATGGCGAGAACCCGCGGCGCATCACCAGCAGCCAGTCGATCGACACCGAAGCCACCTACTCACCAGACGGCAAGCTGATCTACTTCGTGAGCGACCGCAGTGGCGGCCCGCAGATCTACAAGGTGCCGGTGTCCGGTGGCTCGCCCGAGCGCGTGAGCTTTACCGGTGGCTACAACATCAGCCCGGCACTCAGCCCCGATGGCCGCTACCTGGCCTATATTTCCCGCCAGAACGGCGCCTTCAAGCTGTATGTGGCCGAGTTGGGCAAGCCCGGCGCGCCGCAGGCCATCACCGACAGCTCAGACGACGAAAGCCCCAGCTTTGCACCCAACGGCAAGCTGATCATCTACGCGACCCGCGTCAATGGCCGGGACACCTTGATGACCACCACGCTCGACGGCAAGATCAAGGCCAAGCTGGAATCCCGTTTCCCGGATGTGCGCGAGCCCGTCTGGGGCCCCTTCGGGCGCTAGCATCACGCTCGCCCAGCCTACTTTCACGACGACAGGAGAAAACCCATGAACATGTCCCGCCTCGCTCTCATTGCTGCAGTGTCTTCGGCATTCCTTGCGGGCTGCGCCTCGAACGTCAAGCTCGACGACAAGCCGGCGCCAGTTGAATCGCGCACCACGTCGGGCACGGGCAGCGGGTCCGGCGCTTCCTCCAGCGGCAGCTCGCCCAGCAAGGTGGCAAGCGTCGACTTGACCAAGAGCGCCTCAGCAACCGAGTTGGCCAAGGTGGTCTATTTCGACTACGACAGCTTCGTCGTCAAGGACGAATTCCGCCCGGTGGTCGAGGCACAAGCAAAGCTGCTGTCCAGCGACCGCAGCAAGAAGCTGTCGATCGAAGGCCACACCGATGAGCGTGGTGGCAGCGAATACAACCTGGCCCTGGGCCAGAAGCGCGCCGAGTCGGTCGCCAAGGCGCTCAAGCTGCTGGGCGTGAACGACGGTCAGGTCGAGGCGGTGAGCTTCGGCAAGGAGCGCCCGGCGGTGCAAGGCAGCGACGAAGCGGCTTGGGCCAAGAACCGCCGCGCCGAGCTCAACAACCGCTGAGCCCGACCATGGCCCGCTTGTTCGTGACGCCGCCATTGCGCCACCCCGCGGTGTGGCTGCTCGCCTTGGCGCTGGCCGCACCAGCGGCGCAGGCGGGCCTGTTCGACGACGACGAGGCGCGCAAGGCCATCCTCGACCTGCGCCAGAAACAGGAGCAGAGCGAGGCGCGCGTCAAGGCGGCGCAGGTCGAAAGCACCGCGCAGCTCATGGAGCAGATCAACCAGCTCAAGCGCAGTCTGCTCGACCTGAACAACCAGCTCGAAATGATGCGCACCGAGATGGCCCGCATGCGCGGTCAGGATGAGCAGCTCACACGCGACGTGACCGAGTTGCAGCGCGTGCAAAAAGACATTCAGCAAGGTGTCGAAGACCGCATCCGCAAGCTCGAGCCGCAGAAGGTGACGGTCGACGGCAAGGAGATCCTGGTCGACCCGGAAGAGCGCCGCCAGTTCGAGGACAGCATGGCGGTGCTGCGAAAGGGCGACTTTGCCGCGGCCGCAGCGGCGTTCTCGGCCTTCAACCGCCGTTATCCCGGCAGTGGCTACAAGCCGGCCGCGCTGTTTTGGCTGGGCAATGCGCAGTACGGCATGCGCGACTACAAAGAGGCGATGAGCTCGTTCCGCAGCCTGGTCGTGTCGGCGCCCGATCACCCGCGTGCACCCGAGGCGCTGTTGTCGGTCGTCAACTGCCAGATGGAACTCAAAGACACCAAGGGTGCGCGCCGCACGCTCGACGAGTTGCTCAAGGCCTACCCTAAATCCGAGGCGGCCCAGGCCGGCAAGGAACGCCTGGCGTCAGTCAAGTAAGCCTGTCACTCGATGAACGCTGCGCTCGACCTGCTCGCACCTGATCTGGAGCGCCGATTCGGTGGATTGCGTCGTCTCTACGGTGACGCCGGTTACCAGGTGGTGCGCGCCGCGCGGGTGGGCGTGGTGGGCCTGGGCGGCGTGGGCTCGTGGTCGGTCGAAGCGCTGGCGCGCAGTGGTGTGGCCGAACTGACGCTGTTCGACATGGACCACGTGGCCGAGTCCAACATCAACCGCCAGGTGCAAGCACTGGGTGCGACGCTCGGGCAGAGCAAGGGCGGGGCGCTGCGCGAGCGCATTGCCGACATCCACCCCGGCTGCGATGTGCAACTTGTCGACGACTTCGTGTCGGCCGACAACTGGCCTGCCTTGTTGCCCCGCGAAGTCGATGTGCTCATCGATGCCTGCGATCAGGTCCAAGCCAAGGTCGCGATGGCGCAATGGGCTCTGCAGCACAAGTTGCCGCTGATCTGCGTGGGCGCGGCCGGCGGCAAACAGCGCGCACAGGCGGTGGAGGTCGACGACCTGGCCCAGGTCACGCACGATCCGCTGCTGGCCTCGCTGCGCCAGCGCTTGCGCAAGCAGCATGGGGCCGCGCGCAGTGGCGCGATGGGCGTGCGCTGCGTCTTTTCGCGCGAGCCGGTGTCGCCGCCGGTTGATGCCTGCGACGTCGACGGCAGCCTCAATTGCCACGGCTATGGGTCGAGTGTTGTGGTCACCGCAAGCTTTGGTTTTGTGGCGGCTGGAGAAGCGCTACAATCTTTGCTTCGCCGATTTGTTTGAAGCGACCTTGCAAAGCCAGCTATACTCATGGGCTTTACCGGGTTGTTAGCTCAGTCGGTAGAGCAGCGGACTTTTAATCCGTTGGTCGTGGGTTCGAGTCCCGCACAACCCACCAGAATTCGTCAGTAGCAGTCAGAGCAAGAAAATCAGAGCGGGCTCCTAGCTCAGTTGGTAGAGCAGCGGACTCTTAATCCGTTGGTCGACAGTTCGAATCTGTCGGGGCCCACCAAATTTCAGTGAAAAAGCCCTCGGCGCGCAAGCACCGAGGGCTTTTTCACGTTTGGGCGTTTGCTCGGTGAAGTGCAGGTGATCTAGCGCCCTTTTCGGGCGTTTCGTGCCAATCGCCCTTGCTAGCCTGGGTTTCGGGGGCGGGGTGTCATGAAACCTCTCAAGCCCGCAAGCCGATGGCCGAAGAAGCGATGTGTGGGCAAGCGGGCCAGGCCCTCGCCCACAGGTCAGGGACTCCAACCAACTCCAAGCAGCTCCAACTGCACACCCCCCACGCTGAGAGGTGGACGCGATGACCGAGACAAGCCACTCCCCGAAAGAATACGTGTTGGCCGACACCGACCTGTTGGTCCTGATGGGCGACCAGGCCGGCAACTTTCTGTATGCGAACCCGGCCTACCTCAGGGCCAGCGGGTACGAGTGGAGCGAGCTGAAGGGCACGCAGTCGTCAAAGATGCTGCACAGGGACAACCCGCCGCAGGTGATGGCCGACATGGTTGTCACCATTCGCGGCAAACAGCCCTGGACGGGGATCATCAAGAACCGCCGCAAGAACGGCGACCACTACTGGCTGCGCCTGAACATCTCGCCTGTCTTCGTGAAAGGCAAGTACGTCGGCAGCCTGATGGTGCACAGCAAACCCACGCGCGACGAGGTGGCGCACATCGAGCCGCTGTACAAGCTGATGCTCGATGGCCAGCACAAGAAGCTGATGCTGCGCCACGGCCGCGCCTTCACTGCCAATGCCTGGGGCAAGGCCGCGCTGTGGATGCGCGAGCAGGGCTTGAGGGGCCGCATCATCGCCGCGATGGCGGCACTGAACGGGGTTGGCATTGCCGGGCTGGCTGCAAGCAGCGCCAGCGTGAGCACACCAGCGTTCTGGGTGGCTGCAGGCGCCTTGCTGGGGGCAACCGGTGCCGTGGGCTTCTTTCTTCACCGCAGCATCGTGTTGCCCTTGCGGGATGCCGCCCGGTTTGCCAACCAGATCGCCGCCGGTGACCTGGGCTCGCAGATGAGCAGCCACCGCAGCGACGAGGTGGGCGTCGTGATCCGTGCGCTGACGCAGATGAACCTGAACATGCGTGCCACCGTGATCGACGTGCGCGACGGGGTTGACCTGATGAAGCGCGCCACCTCCGAGATTGCCGCCGGCACGCTCGACCTGTCTTCGCGCACCGAAAGCCAGGCCAGCAGCCTGCAGGAAACGGCCGCCTCGATGGAGCAGATGAATGTCACCGTGCGCAACAACTCCGACACCGCGCGGCAGGCCAGCCAGGTGGCGGCCACCGCGAGCGAAGCGGCTGAAACCGGTGGCAAGGTGGTGAACGAGGTGATCGCCACCATGAACGTGATCACCAAGTCGAGCAAGCAGATTGCCGAGATCATTGGCGTGATCGACAGCATTGCCTTTCAGACCAACATCCTCGCGCTCAACGCGGCCGTCGAGGCTGCCCGGGCCGGCGAGCAGGGCCGCGGCTTCGCGGTGGTGGCCGGCGAGGTGCGCAGCCTGGCGCAGCGCAGCGCCCAGTCGGCCAAGGAGATCCGAACCCTGATCTCCGAGAGCGTGGACAAGGTCGACAACGGCTCCAAGCTCGTCAACGCCGCGGGCAAGACGATCCAGGACGTGGTGGTGCAGGTGCGCCGCGTGACCGAGCTCGTGAACCACATCTCCAGTGCGTCGACCGAGCAGTCGTCGGGCATCGGCCAGATCAACCAGTCGGTGACGACGCTCGACCACATGACGCAGCAGAACGCCGCGCTGGTCGAGCAGAGCACGGCCTCGGCCGAGAGCCTGCGAGAGCAGGCCGAGCGGTTGGTCGACGTGGTGGGTGTGTTCAAGCTGGCGCAGAAGTAGCCCTGCAAATCCACCTGGAAATGTCGGCCAAGGTCGATGCGTAGACTCTGGTGACGGTATCGGGCGCCGTCCATGCCCGGACCGATCTCTGGTGATGTGCCATGAACATCCTGCGTCTGTCTGCGCTCCTGGGTGCGTGCCTGGTTTCGGCATGTACCTCGTATGCCCCCAACTCCCTCGCACCGGGCAGCAGCCTGGACGCCGTCACCCGTGCGATGGGGGCACCCACGGGTGAATCGAGTCTGCCGGGTGGCGGCCGGCGGCTGGAGTTCGCGCGCGGCCCCTTCGGCAAGCACACCTACATGCTCGACTTCGATGACCAGGGCCGCCTGCTGCGTTGGGAGCAGGTGCTGGTCGAAGCACGCTTCAACGCCATTCGCAGTGGTATGGACGCTGCCGAGGTGCGCGCCCAGCTGGGCCGTGCGTCGTACCAGTACATGGTCGGCTGGCACGAGAAGCAGACCGTCTGGGCCTACCGCTACGAAACCCCGTTTTGCCAGTGGTTCCAGGTGGGCATCAACGCACAAGGCAAAGTGGTGGACACTGCCTACGGCTCTGACCCGATGTGCGAAGCGGGCAAGGTCGACGATTTTTAGCGACAACTCCGATGACCATCACCCTCTACGGCATTGCCAACTGCGACACCGTCAAGAAAGCCCGTGCCTGGCTCGCCGAACATCAAGCCGACGTGACATGGCACGACTTCAAGAAACAGGGCGTGCCCGAGCCGCAGCTCGACCGCTGGCTGAAGACCGTGGGGTGGGAAAAGCTGGTCAATCGCCAAGGCACCACCTGGCGCAAGCTGCCTGACGACGACAAGGCCGCGGTGGTCGA
>NZ_JADMJX010000159.1:1196-13535 GCF_018780185.1 Rhizobacter sp. | reverse complement strand
CGCGGGCGGCTGCCTTCGCTCACCAGGCGGCGCACATGCGGGCTCGCGTCGCTGGCCCATTGGTGCAGGGCCGCGAAGCTCAGCTCGGGCGAGCGCAGGAGAAAAGGGCGGATCGCCCACTCGGCGGTGAAGCGTTGCGTCATCGCATGCAAGGCCTGCAGTGCACGCGGCGTGTCGGCGTGGCCGTGGCGGGCCACGTACTCGGTGAGCGGCCACACGGCCCAGCCGGCAAGCCCATCGTCGCGCGCGCCAGTAGGGCCGTCGAGCGTCTGGTCGAGCGGGGTGTCGAGTGTGGCGAGCGCGGCTTCCATCACCTCGGCCGCGCTGCCAAAGTCAGCCGGCAGCGTGGCTTCGAGCGCCTGGCAGATGTGATGCGTGCGCGCTTTCAGTTCCAGCGCGTCGAGCCCGGCCGTGGCCAGTGCCTTGAAGCGCTTGTGGTTGAACGCGGGCGAGGCGCGCCGCAGGTGACGGCCGATGTCGGCCACCACCTGCGCGTTCAGCAGGTTCTTGAACGGCTCGGCCATCGCGCCTCAGGCCGCGAGCAGCTGCCGCAGCACGAAGGGCAGGATGCCGCCGTGCTTGTAGTAGTCGACCTCGATCGGCGTGTCGATGCGCAGCGTCACGCGCACGTCGCGCGTGGTGCCGTCCTTGCACCTGATCACGAGCGTGGCGTCTTGCTGGTGCTTGAGCTCGGTGCCGAGCAGCACGTCGAACTCTTCTTCGCCGGTGAGCCCGAGGGTCTGCCACGAGTCGCTGCCCTTGAACTGCAGCGGCAACACGCCCATGCCCACCAGGTTGGCGCGGTGGATGCGCTCGTAGCTGCGCGCCACCACGGCCTTGATGCCGAGCAGGGCCGTGCCCTTGGCCGCCCAGTCGCGCGACGAACCGGTGCCGTACTCCTCGCCCGCGAAGATGATGGTCGGCGTGTTGGCCGCCATGTACTTCATCGCCGCGTCGTAGATGAACATCTTCTCGCCGCTCGGCTGGAAGAGTGTCACGCCGCCTTCTTCACGGCTGCCGTCGGCGGCGGCCGGGATCATCAGGTTCTTGATGCGCACGTTGGCGAAGGTGCCACGCACCATCACGTCGTGGTTGCCGCGGCGCGAGCCGTAGGAGTTGAAGTCGGCCTTCTGCACCTTGTGCTCTTTCAGCCACTGGCCGGCGGGTGATTGCTCCTTGATCGAGCCGGCTGGCGAGATGTGGTCGGTGGTGATCGAGTCGCCGAAGAGCGCCATTGCGCGTGCGCCCTTCACGCCCGAGTCGGCCAAGCCCGGCTCCATGTGGAAGTTGTCGAAGAAGGGCGGCTTGGCGATGTAGGTGCTCTTGGGCCAGGTGTAGGTCTCGCCCTTCACGCCTTCGATGTTTTCCCACAGCTTGCCCGGCTTGGTTTTCACCTGCGCGTAGTTGGCGCGGAAGGCCGGGCCGTTCATCGCGAACTTCATCAGCTTGTAGATCTCGTCGCTGGTGGGCCAGATGTCGCCCAGGTAGATGTCGCGGCCGTTCTTGCCCTTGCCCACGGGCTCGGTCATCAGGTCCTTGTTGGCGTTGCCTGCAATCGCGTAGGCCACCACCAGCGGCGGCGAGGCCAGGAAGTTGGCCTTCAGGTTGGGGTGGATGCGTGCCTCGAAATTGCGGTTGCCCGAGAGCACGGCGGCGCAGATCAGGTCGTTCTTGGTGATCACCTCGTTCAGCTCGGCCGTGAGGTCGCCGGCATTGCCGATGCAGGTGGTGCAGCCGTAGCCCGCGAGGTTGAAGCCCAGCTTGTCGAGGTAGGGCGAGAGGCCGGCCTTGTCGAGGTACTCGGTGACCACGCGCGAGCCGGGCGCGAGCGAGGTCTTGATGTGCGGCGCCACCTTCAGGCCCAACTCCACCGCCTTCTTGGCCAGCAGGCCGGCAGCCAGCAGCACGGCCGGGTTCGAGGTGTTGGTGCACGAGGTGATGGCGGCGATCAGCACGTCGCCGTTTTTCACCTCCAGGCCACTGGCGGTCTTGAAGACCTGGTGCAGCTTCTCGGGCGGCTGGTTGAAGCCGTTGGCCGCGGTGGGCTTGCTGAAGAGTTCGGTGAACTCGGTGCGCATCTTGCCCAGCTCGATGCGGTCTTGCGGGCGCTTGGGGCCGGCGAGCGAAGGGGTCACGGTGCTCAGGTCGAGCGAGACTTCCTTCGAGAAGTGGATGTCGCCCGACTTGGGCACGCCAAACATCTTCTGCGCCTTGAAGTAGGCCTCGAAGGCTTCGATCTCGGTCTTGGTGCGGCCGGTGCCCACGAAGTAGTCGATGGTCTTTTCGTCGACCGGGAAGAAGCCCATGGTCGCACCGTACTCGGGCGCCATGTTGGCGATGGTCGCGCGGTCGGGAAGCGAGAGCGTGCTGGTGCCGGCACCGAAGAACTCGACGAACTTGCCCACGACCTTTTCGCGGCGCAGGATTTCGGTGACGGTGAGCACCAGGTCGGTGGCGGTCACCCCCTCGCGCAGCTGGCCGGTGAGCTCGAAGCCCACCACGTCGGGCGTCAGGAAGTACACCGGCTGGCCCAGCATGCCGGCCTCGGCCTCGATGCCGCCCACCCCCCAGGCCACCACGCCGATGCCATTGATCATGGTCGTGTGGCTGTCGGTGCCGACCAATGAGTCGGGGTAGTACACGCCGCCCTTGCTGTGCACGCCGCGCGCCAGGTACTCGAGGTTGACCTGGTGCACGATGCCGAAGCCGGGAGGCACCACGCCGAAGGTCTCGAACGCCTGCATGCCCCACTTCATGAACTCGTAGCGCTCGTTGTTGCGTTCGAACTCGAGCTTCATGTTGAGGTCGAGCGCGTTCTTGCTGCCGTAGTGATCGATCATCACGGAGTGGTCGACCACCAGGTCGACCGGCACCAGCGGCTCGATGGTGCGCGGGTTCTTGCCCATGCTCACCGCCACGTTGCGCATGGCGGCCAGGTCGGCCAGCAGGGGCACGCCGGTGAAGTCTTGCAACACCACGCGGGCCACCACGAACGGGATCTCGTCGACGCGCTCGGCGGTGGGCTGCCAGTTGGCCAGGCGCTCCACGTGGTCGGCGGTGACCTTCTTGCCATCGCAGTTGCGCAGCACCGACTCCAGCACGATGCGCATCGAGATCGGCAGCTTGTTCACATTGGGGAACTTCTTGGCCAGCTCGGGCAGCGAGAAGTAGTTGCCGCTCTTGCCCGACGCGGTCTTGAAAGTTTTGAGGGTGTTGGAGAAGGCGTGGTCGGCGGGCTTCTTGGCGGTGGCCATGGGCTTGCTCCTGGGTGTTCTTGGGGGTGGGGGATTCGGGCGATTGTGCCCCTCGGGCACGCAAGAAGCGTGACAGAAGTCCGCATTCCCCTGGGCTGCGCTGTGTTGTTGGGGGTCGGCGGCTGCATCCTGTGCTCAAGCGCGGAAATGGCCCTGAAAAGCCGCTGAATTGCCCCCTTAATGGCCCGACCACCCCCCGGAGCGCCTGCCCACAATCGGTTGAAGTCCATCTGCCCCAAGTTCTCCCCATGAAAAAGTCGACCGCAAAGCCTCCCGTCGTGGCGGCCAGCCAGGCCGTGACCGGGCTGTCTGAGCTGGATCGCGAGCTGGCCCTGGCCCGCTCGGGGGGCATGGCGCTGGCCGACCTGATGGGCCGGGCCGAGGCGCTCAACCGCGCCGGGCACGCGCAAGACGCCGCCACGCTCTACGAAACCTGGATCGCGCACACCGTGTCGCCTTTCCAGCACGTGGCCTGCTTCAACTGGGGCACGCTGCTGGGTGCGCTCAACCGCCACGCCGAGGCCGAAAAGGCCTACCAGCGCGCGCTGGCCCTCAGCCCCGATTTCATGCAGGCCCGCCTGAACCTGGGCCACCAGCTGGAGCACCTGGGCCGCCCCGACGAGGCCGTGGCCGAGTGGCAAAAGGTGGTCGACCGGGCCGACGCGGCCGTCGAGCTGCACCTGCATGCTCTGAACAACATGGCCCGCCTGCTCGAGCAGCGCCGCCAATACGACCACGCCGAGCGCTGCCTGCGTGCGAGCCTGGAACTGAAAGCCGCGCAGAACGACGTGATCCAGCATTACGTGCACCTGCGTCAGAAGAAATGTGCCTGGCCGGTCTACCAGCCAGTGGGCGCACTGACGCAAAACCAGCTGCTGCTGGGCACCTCGGTGCTGGCGATGCTGGGCGAGACCGATGACCCGGCGCTGCAGCTGCTGGCCGCGCAGCGCTTCGTCTACGAGCGCACGCCCAAGCCGCCGGCCGTGCCCTTTCATGAAGGCCAGGCCAAGCGCCAGGGCAAGATCAAAATCGGCTACCTCTCGGGCGACCTGCACATGCACGCCGTGGGCCTCTTGTCGGTGGAGCTGCTGGAGCTGCACGACCGCGAGCGCTTCGAGGTCTATGCGTTCTCGTGGAGCCGCGACGACGGCACGCCGCTGCGCGCACGCATCCGCCAGGCGATCGATCACTACATCCCGATTGGCGGGCTCGACGACACCACCGCCGCCAAGCTGATTGCCCAACACGGCATCGACATCCTGGTCGACCTGCAAGGCCTCACCGCCGGCGCCCGCCCTGCCATCGTCGGCATGCGGCCCGCGCCGGTGCAGGTGAGCTACCTGGGCCTGCCCGGCACCTGCGCGCTGCCCGGGGTCGACTACATCCTGGCTGACCGCTTCGTGATGCCCACCGAACTGCAGCCCTACATGACCGAGCGGCCGATCTACGTGCCGCACTGCTACCAGGTGAGCGACCGCCAGCGCGAAGTGGGCCCCACGCCGAAACGCGCCGACTACGGCCTGCCCGAAGACGCGTTCGTGTTCTGCTCGTTCAACAACACCTTCAAGTTCACCGAGGCGGTGTTCAAGAGCTGGATGCGCATCCTGAAGCAGGTGCCGAACAGCGTGCTGTGGCTCTTGGCCGACAACGAGTGGGCACTGGAGAACATGCGCCGCGAGGCGGATGCCCACGGCATCGGCCGTGAACGGTTGATCCTTGCGCCGCGCGTGGCGCCCGCCGAGTACCTGGCGCGCTTCCAGCTCGCCGACCTGATGCTCGACACCTTCCCCTACAACGCCGGCACCACCGCCAGCGATGCGCTGTGGATGGGCCTGCCCATCGTCACCTACTCGGGCCGCAGCTACATCTCGCGCATGGCGGGCAGCCTGCTCACCAACGTCGGCCTACCCGATTTGGTGACCTTCTCGCTGGCTGACTACGAGCGACTGGCGGTTCAACTGGGCAACAACCCGATGCGCGTGGCTTCGCACAAGCGCTACCTGGCCGAGCATGGCCGGCAGTCCAAGTTGTTCGACGTGCCGGGGCTGGTCAAGGACATCGAGCGCGAGTTCGAACGCCTGGCGCTGGAGCAGCGCGCTGTTTGAGTTGCGCAGAGATTGCTGATGCACACCACCCACACCACACCGTTCGGGCTGAGCCTGTCGAAGCCGGCGTGCACCTCGGTGCAGGCACTTCGACAAGCTCAGTGCGAACGGAATGGGAATGGGTTTGACACATGAGCGCACGCCAAGAGCCCTTCATGGCCTCCGCCGACGGTGCATTGCACGCCGGCGATGCCCTGGTGCAGGCCATCGTCTGGCTGTGCAAGCACCATGGCCGTGAGCGCTCGGCCGAGTCGCTGCTGGCGGGCACGCCGCTCGAAGGCAGCCTCGGGCCCGACCAGGCGGTGCGTGTCATGCGCGAAGCCGGCTTCAACGCCGGGCTGATCCAACGCAAGATTTCCGACATCCACGCGCTGCTGTTGCCGGCGGTGCTGCTGCTGAAGAACGGCGACGCCGCCATCGTGGTGGCCCGCCACCCCGCCAAGAAGGGCGCCGACAGCTACGACGTGGTGATGCCCGGCCCCGAGAGCCACAGCTGCAAGGCCACCGAGGCCGAGCTGTCGGGCGAATACACCGGCTTTGCCTTCGTCGCCTCGCCCAAGCCGCAGGTGCAGGCCAACCCGGCGCACGAAATCATCATCGACCCCAACAGCCACTGGCTCTGGGGCACGCTGCGCCGCTTCACACCGTATTACCGCTCGGCCCTGCTGGCGGCGGCCCTCAGCAACGTGCTGATGCTCGCGAGCGGCCTGGTCACCTCGGTGGTGTTCGACAAGGTGCTGCCGCACCAGGCCTTCGTCACCCTCTGGGCGCTGGCCACCGGCGGCCTGATCGCGCTGGTGTTCGACCTGATCGCGCGCCAGCTGCGCACCCACCTGATCGACTCGGCTGGCAAGAAGGCCGACCTCATCATCGGCTCGCTGCTGTTTCGCCAGACGCTGGGCGTGCGCATGGAGCACCGCCCCGAGTCGGCCGGCTCCTACGCCCACCACCTGGGGCAGGTGGAAACGGTGCGCGATTTCTTTGCCGGCGCCACGCTGTCGGCGCTGAGCGACCTGCCGTTCATCATCATCTTCGTGGCGATGACCTTCGTGATCGGCGGGCCGTTGGGCTGGGTGCTCTTGGCGGCCATCCCGGTGATCCTGGGCACGGCCTGGATGATCCAGTCGTCGCTGCGCCGCTCGATGAGCGCCAACATGGCCCACCAAGCCGACCTGCAAGGCCTGCTGGTCGAAGCCGTGGAAGGGCTCGAAGACCTGAAGGCGGCCGGTGCCCAAGGCCGCTTCCTGCGCCGTTATGAAGACGCCACCGCGGCGGCCGCCGAGTCGGCGCTGCGTGCGCGCAACCTGGGCGGCCTCACCAACAACATCTCGGCCATGTCGCAGCAGCTCGTCACGCTGGTGATGCTGGTGGTGGGCGTGTATCTGATTGCCGACGGCAGCATCAGCGGCGGCGCGCTCATCGGCGCCATCATGTTTGCCGGTCGCGCGGTTGGCCCGCTGGGCAGCGTGGTGAGCCTGGCCACCCGCTATCAGGGCGCACGTGCGGCCATGGTGTCGCTCGACCACATGATGAAGCTGCCGCTGGAGCGCACACCGGGCGCCACCTACGTGGCCAACCACGAGATCAAGGGCCGCATCGGCCTGCACGACCTGAGCTTTGCCTACCCGGCCACGGCCGAGGGCACGGCGGCACCGAAGGTGCTCAAGGGCATCAAGCTCAAGTTCGAGCCGGGCGAGCGGGTGGCCATCCTCGGGCGCATCGGCAGCGGCAAGTCCACGGTCTTGCGCTTGCTGGCCGGCTTGTACCAACCCACCGAAGGCATGGTCGAAGTCGACGGCATCGACCTGCGGCAGATCGACCCGGCCGACTTTCGTGCCAAGGTCGGCTTCGTGTCGCAGGAGCCGCGGCTCTTCAAGGGCACGCTGCGCGAAAACGTGTTGCTGGGGCGGGCCTCGGTCGATGCCTCCCGTCTCACCGAAGTGGCGCGGGTCACCGGCCTCGACCGCCTGGTGGCCTCCCACCCGCAAGGCTGGGAGCTGCCGGTGGGCGAGATGGGCGGCCTGTTGTCGGGCGGCCAGCGCCAGCTGGTGGCGCTCGCGCGCTGCCTGGTGACAGAGCCGCAGATCCTGCTGATGGACGAGCCCACCAGCTCGATGGACGCGCAGTCTGAAATCCTCTTCTTGCGCCAGCTGAACGAAGCGCTGGGCACGCGCACCGTGATCATGGTGACGCACCGCCCGGCCGTGCTCGAGCTCGCGCAGCGCGTGGTGGTGGTTGATGGTGGCAAGGTCATCCTCGATGGCCCGAAGGCCCAGGTGCTGGCCGCGCTCTCTGGCGCCAAGCCGGCGGCGAGCGCCACGCCCGAGGCGAATGCCTCGCCCAATGTGCACCTGCACCCGTCGACCCAGCCGGTGCAACGCGGAGCCTCTGTCTAGATATGCGCTACCGACACACTCCGTTCGAGCTGAGCCTGCCTGTCCTGAGCCCGGTCGAAGGGTCGAAGCCTGCGTGCGCCTCGATGAAGGCACTTCGACAGGCTCAGTGCGAACGGGACGCTTAGACCATGGCCTTCTGGAAACGCAAACCCAAGGGGCCCGCCAGCGGCGACATGGCCTACATGGCCGATGTGCGCGCTGCGATGGTGGTCGAGGCCACGCCAGGCACCACCTGGGCGCTGTACCTGATGGCGATCATCCTGATCTCGGCCATCGCCTGGGCTTCGATCGCCCGTGTCGACGAGATCACCCGCGCCGATGCGCGCGTGATCCCCGATGGCAAGGAGCAGGTGATCGCCAGCCTCGAAGGCGGCATCTTGCGCGAGTTGCATGTGCGCGAAGGCCAGACCGTGCACGAAGGGCAGGAGCTGGCGCAGCTCGACCCGACACGCTTCGAGTCGCAGCAGAACGAAGGCCAGGCCAAGCGCATTGCCATCATGGCGACCATCGCCCGTCTCACCGCCGAAGCCAACGGCCGTGCCTTGAACTTCCCGAAAGAAGTGGCCGACATGCCGGGCATCGTCGAAGGTGAGACCGACGCCTACAACGCCCGCAAGCACGCGCTCGACGAAGCGCTGCAGACCAACGCCCGCAACGTCGTGCTGCTGATGAAGGAGCTGGGCGTGTCGGAGGCGATGTCGGCCAAGGGCCTGATGAGCGAGGTGGAGGTGATGCGCCTGCGCCGCCAGGTCAACGACTTGCAGCTGCAAAGCCGCGAGCGCACCAACAAATTCAGGCAGGACGCGAGCACCGACCTCGTTCGCGTGCAGACCGAGCTCTCGCTGCTCGACGAACAGCTCGCCGGCCGGGCCGATGTGCTGCGCCGCACCGTGCTCACCTCGCCGGTGCGCGGGCTGGTGAAGAACATCCGCACCAACACCATTGGCGGTGTGGTGGCGCCGGGTGCGCCAATGATGGAGATCGTGCCCATCGGCTCGCGCGTGCTGGTCGAGGCGCGCATCAAGCCGCGCGACATCGGCTTCGTGCGCGTGGGCCAGAAGGCCGAGGTCAAGCTCGCCGCCTACGACTACACGACCTACGGGGGCCTGCAAGGCAAGATCGAATACATCAGCCCCGATGCGCTTGGCGACACCGACCGCGCTGCGGCCGACGCCACCTATTACCGCGTGATGCTGCGCAGCGACCGCTCCACGCTGAAGGAAAAGGGCAAGCCGCTGCCGATCCTGCCAGGCATGACGGGCCAGGTGGAGGTGCGCACGGGGGAGCGCTCGGTGCTGAGTTTCATCTTGCGGCCGATGTTGAAGTCCAAAGAGGCCTTCCGGGAGAGGTAGGGCCGGGCCGTCATTCCCGCCTGCGCGGGAATGACATAGCGGTGGAATTGGCGGCATTTCCGCCCTGCTTTCGAGCCATCACCAAGACCTCGATCGCGGTGTACTGACGGGAATGCTCAGGAGCGTTCCCCGATGAAATTCCAATCCTTTCGCCTGCTGCCCGTGTGTGCTGCCTTGCTGGCTGCCGGCACCATGCTCGGCGCGCAAGCCCGTTGCATCGACGAAGACAACGTCGAGATGCGCACCGGCGGCAATGCCAATGGCATGCCCATCGATGCCGGCGCCGCCCGCGCCAACCTGCAAAACATGGTCAACGAAGCGCAGCGCCGCAGCCAGGCGCTGGGCGCCGTCAGGCTGCTGGCCGAAGCCGCCGCGATCGACGTCGACGAAGCCCGCTCCGGCCACTGGCCCCAACTCACGGCCAACGCCTTTCTGGGCGCCACCGAAACCAAGGTCGCCGAGGTGGAAGAAAGCCGCGGCAAACAAGGTCGCGTCGGCCTCACGCTGAGCGCGCCGCTGTTCGACGGTGGCCGCACCACCCAGCTGACCGACTGGCGCAAGAACCTGGCCGAAGCGGCCCGCCTGGGCGAGATCAACGCGCAGGAGCAGGTGGCCCTGCAAACCGTCTCGCTCGCCATCGAGCGCAGCCGCTACCGCCTGCAAGCGCAGGTGTACCAGCAGTACGCCCGCAAGATGAGCTGCCTGGTCGAGGCGCTGGAGACGATCGTGCGCGCCGACCGCGGCCGCACCAGCGAGCTGGTGCAGGCGCAGAAGAACCTGCAGCAGGCCGAGATCTCGCAGGCGCAGACCCTTTCGATGGTGCGCCAGGTCGAGACCCGGTTGCGCCGCTTCGTCGGCGACGCCTTGCCTCCGAGCGAAGGCCTCTCGTCGGTGCTGCTGACGCCGCCGCCGCTGCCCGAGATCCTGGCTCAGGCCGAGACCGCGCCCGACATCGCCCAGCTTTCTGCCCAGGCGCTCGCCGCCGAAGCCTTGTCGCGCTCGGTGAGCGCGGCCCGCATGCCGCAGGTCAACCTGGTGGCCAATGGCAGCCAGGTGCGCGGTGCCGGCAACTCGGCCAACTGGTCGGCGGGCATCAACGTCAGCGTGCCCCTGTTCAACCTGCCGGCCGGCCACGCGGTCGACTCGTCACAAAAACGCGCTGCCGCTGCCAAGCTGCAACGGGCCGACGCGCTCGAAGCCCGCAAGTTCCGCATGACCGAGGTGCACGAGCAGGCGATCAGTTCCTTCGACCGTGCCCGGCGTGTGGTCGAGGTGCTGCGCGACAGCGACCGGGTGCGCAACTTCACCTTGCAGCAATGGCAACAGCTCGGCCGCCGTTCGCTGTTCGACGTGATGGCTTCCGAGGGCGATCACTACGGCCTGCGCGTGGCGTATGTCAACGCGCTCTATGACGGCCAGCAGTCGAACGCGCTGCTGTGGTCGCTGGGCCATGGCGTGCAGTCGCGCCTGAAGTGATGCGCTTGATAACCCACGCACGAGAAAGCCGCGCATGAGCCTGATCACCGAAACCGAATACAGCTCGCTGCATGACGCAAGCCATGACGCAGCAGGCCAACGCGACCGCTTCAGCGTGGTCGACGCCAGCGCCACGGTCGGCCGCGGCACCGTCGTCGGCCCCCATGTCTTCATCGAGGCCCTGGCGTCGGTGGGCGAGCGCTGTGTCATTGAAAGTGGCGCCCATGTGTGCCGCGGCACCGTGATCGAGAACGACGTGCACATCGGCGCCCACGTGGCGTTTGCCGGTGCGCCGGGCGGTACCCAAACGCCCGCCGTCGTCAAACAAGGCGCCTGGATCGGCGCCAACGCCAGCATCGTCGCCGGCGTCGTGATCGGCGCCAAGGCAGTCGTGCGCCCCGGCACGGTGGTGATGCGTTCGGTGCCACCGGGTGCCATCGTCGAAGGCAACCCGGCCAACATCGTCGGTTATGTCGACACCGTGCAGGGCCCGGCGAGCGCCGTGCAGGCGCCGGTGGCGCGCAAGGGCTCGGCCATCGAGACGACGGCCGTGAAGGGCGTCACGGTGCACCACTTCCCGGTGGTGCCCGATCTGCGCGGCAGCCTGACGGTGGGTGAGTTCGACCGCCAGATACCGTTCACGCCGCAGCGTTATTTCATGGTGTTCGGCGTGCCCAACCGCGAGATCCGCGGCGAGCATGCACACCACCAATGCCACCAGTTCCTGATCTGCGTGCGCGGCAGCTGCGCCGTGGTGGCAGACGACGGCGAGCACAAGGTCGAGGTCACCCTCGACTCGCCCGACCGTGGCATCTACCTGCCGCCGATGACCTGGGGCATCCAGTACAAGTATTCGTCGGACGCCACGCTGCTGGTGTTTGCGTCGCACTACTACGACAGCGCCGACTACATCCGCGACTACGCCGATTTCATCCGCATCAGCGCAGAAGTGAAGTCGTAAACGCCGTTCGCACACCACGCGTTCGCCTCGGCCCTGTCGACCGCACTCCGTTCGCCCTGAGCTTCGTCGTTGGGTGTGCCGTGCAATGCGCCGGCTTCGACAGACTCAGCCCGAACGGTGATTGGGCGGGGCCGAACGGGTTGCGGGGAAAGTAGGCCGCAAAACGCCCCGCTTTCCGAGCTTCAGTTCTGCCGACCCTGCGGTGTACTGGAGGCCATGAAGCCCACCTCCGCTCCCACGCCCCCGGCCGCCGCGTTTGTGCACCCTTTGGCAGATTGCCAATCGAAGCACCTCGGCGCTGACACCAAGGTCTGGCAGTTCAGCGTGGTGCTGCCCGGCGCCGTGATCGGCGCCAACTGCAACGTCAACAGCCACTGTTTCATCGAAAACGACGTGGTGCTGGGTGACAACGTCACCATCAAGTGCGGCAACTACCTGTGGGACGGGCTCACGCTCGAAGACAACGTCTTCATCGGCCCCAACGTCACCTTTGCCAACGACCGCTACCCACGCTCCAAGCAATACCCCGAGGCGTTTGCGCGCACCGTGGTGAAGGCGGGTGCCTCCATCGGCGCCGCCGCCGTGATCCTGCCTGGCGTGACCATCGGCGAGGGCGCCATGGTCGGTGCTGGTGCCTTGGTCGCCAAGGACGTGCCCGCCCATTCGGTGGTGCGCGGCGACTACGCCCGCCACGTCTACCCCATCCAAGACTGAGGCCCCTCACGCCATGAGCCACGTTCCCTTCCTCGATCTCAAGGCCATCCAGCTGCAGCAGCAGGACGCGCTGCGCGAAGC
>NZ_JADMJX010000159.1:0-1096 GCF_018780185.1 Rhizobacter sp. | reverse complement strand
CGCACACGCGTGATCCTGCCGGTGCACCTGTACGGCCAGGCAGCCGATCTCGGCCCCATCCTCGCCATCGCGAGGAAACACCAGCTGCGCGTGCTCGAAGACGGCGCGCAAGCCCACGGCGCGCTCTACAACGGCAAGCGCCTCGGCGGCCACGGCGACGTGGTGGCTTGGAGCTTCTACCCTGGCAAGAACCTTGGCGCCATCGGCGACGGCGGGGCTGTCACCACCCACGACGCGGCCCTGGCCGAGCGCCTGCGTGTGCTGCGCAACTACGGTTCGCGGGTCAAGTACCACAACGAAGTCATCGGCTACAACTCGCGGCTCGACGAGCTGCAGGCTGCCTTGTTGCGCGCCAAGCTGCCCATGCTCGACGCCGGCAACCAGGCGCGTGCCGCGATCGCCCAGACCTACCTGCAAGGCTTTGCCGGGCTCGACCTCGGCCTGCCCTTCGTGCCCGCCGGTCACAGCCCCGTGTGGCATTTGTTCGTGGTGCGCCACCCGCGCCGCGACGAGCTGGCCAAGCGCCTCGCTGCACACGGGGTCGCCACGATGATCCACTACCCGGTGGCGCCGCACCTGCAGCCGGCCTACGAATCGCTGGGCATGAAGCTGGGTGACCTGCCGATTTCCGAAGCCATGCACGCCCAGGTGCTGAGCCTGCCCATCGGCCCCACCCAAACGCCTGAACAAACGCAGCAGGTGATCAACGCCGTGCGCCGCGCGCTGGCCGAAATGGCCGAGCCCGCACTGGCGGCCTGAGCATGCACATCACCACGCTGATCCCGGCCTACAAGCCGAACTACCTGACCGAGCTGCTGCAGTGCCTGCGCCTGCAGACGCGGCCTGCGCGGCAGATCATCTTTTCTGACGACAGCCCCAACGGCGAGTTTCGCGCTGCGCTGTTCTCTGACGCGATGGCGCCACTGCGCGCCGGGCTCGACATCGAGTGTGTCGAAGGCCCGCGCAAGGGCGGCGGCTACGCCAACATGCTGCACCTGCTGAAGGTGTGGGACCAGCGCTCCGAGCTTTTTCACCTGATGCTCGACGACGACGTCTGCTACCCCGAGTTCTACGAGCGCCACCTGATCGCCCACGC
>NZ_JADMJX010000176.1 GCF_018780185.1 Rhizobacter sp. | reverse complement strand
GGTGATGGTCTTGGCGTTGGCCGGGCCGACACCGATGTTGACCATGGTGATGCCGGTGCGGTCTTCGCGCACCAGGTGGTAGGCCGGCATCTGCGGCAGGCGCGGCGGGGCCACGCCGAGCTGGTCGTCGGGCTGCGGCCCCTGGCCGGTCTTGCGCAGCACCACGTTGCCTGGCTGCACGAAGGCGCTGTAGCCACTGTCGGGGTCGGCCATCAGCTCGTGGCCGAGCTGGATGAATTCGTCGATGTAGAACTGGTAGTTGGTGAAGAGCACGAAGTTCTGGAAGTGCTCGGGCGCGGTGCCGGTGTAGTGGCGCAGGCGGTGCAGCGAGTAGTCGACACGCGGCGCAGTGAAGAGCGACAGCGGGTGGCGCACCTGGCCGTCGGGGCCGACCGACGGCTCGTGGGTGCCGTTGGCGATGCCGTCGTCCATGGCCGACAGGTCGGGCAGGTCGAACTGGTCGCGCAGCAGCAGCCGGCGCGCGGGCGGCATGCTGCCTTCGAGGTGGTCGTGTTCGGCGAGCGAGAAGTGCACCGGAATCGGCTGCGTGGAGAGACCCACTTCGAGCGACACGCCGTGGTTCTTCAGCAGCAGGCCGAACTGCTCCAGGTAGTAGTTGCCGAACAGATCGGGCCGCGTCAGCGTGGTTTCGTAGGTGCCGGGGCCGGCCACGAAACCGTAGGCGAGGCGCGTGTCGGCGCGCGCCACGGTGTCGGTGTGCACCCGCAGGTAGGGGTAGCAGGCGCGCACGTGCTGGCCGAGCGCTTCACCGGCCACGAAGCGCTGCAGGCTGTCGCGCAGGTGGGCGATGCCGCTGTTGTAGATGGTGGTCGCGTGAGCCAGGGCCGCAGCGGCATCGCTGAACGACTGCGCGTTGATCAGGGTGGTGGGTTTGTTTGTCGGTGCCATGGGCGCATTGTGCTGCCATGGCGATGACGGGGGCGTGAGGCCATGCCCACTCAGCGGATTGACGGCCGTCATGGCGCCCGCTCGACGCAGCAGGCAGATTTCACCCCACCCCCGAAGGGAACAAAATGGGCGAACCATGAGCTTCGACAGACCCCCTGCACCGCCTACAACGCCGCCTGCGCCGAAATGGAAACCCGGCAACCTGTGGTGGCTGGCACTCGCGCTGGTGGCGCTGTTCTGGATGCGCGACCTCTGGGTCACCTCGAGCCAGGTGCAACCCATCCCGTACAGCGAGTTCGTGCGGCACCTCAAGGCCGGCCAGCTCGAGTCGATCAAGATCGGCAGCCGGTTCATCGAGGGCAAGCTGAAGGCACCCACTGCCGACGGTCGCACCCGCATCCTGACCACGCGCGTCGCGCCCGAGCTGGCGCGCGAACTGTCGCAGTACGACGTGCGCTTCGAGGGTGTGGTCGAGAGCACGCTGCTCAACGAGCTGCTGTCGTGGGTGGTGCCCGGCCTCTTGCTGCTGACCTTCTGGACCTTCATGAGCAAGCGCATGGCGGGGCAAGGAGGCCTGGGCGGCCTGCTGTCGGTGGGCAAGAGCCGCGCCAAGCTGCATTCCGAGACCGACGTGAAGGTGAGCTTCGACGACGTGGCCGGCGTCGACGAGGCCAAGGCCGAGCTGCGTGAGTCGGTCGAGTTCCTGAAGAACCCCAAGGCCTACGGCCGCCTCGGGGCGCACATGCCCAAGGGGGTTTTGCTGGTGGGCCCGCCCGGCACCGGCAAGACGCTGCTGGCCCGCGCGATGGCCGGCGAGGCGGGCGTGCCTTTCTTCAGCATCACCGGCTCGGAGTTTGTCGAGATGTTCGTCGGCGTGGGCGCCGCGCGTGTGCGCGACCTCTTCGAGCAGGCCCGCGCCTCGGCACCTTGCATCATCTTCATCGACGAGCTCGATGCGTTGGGCCGTGCGCGCGGCGTGGGGCCGCTGTCGGGCGGCCACGACGAGAAGGAGCAGACCCTCAACCAGCTGCTGGCCGAGATGGATGGCTTCGATGCCAGCACCGGCGTGGTGATCCTGGCGGCGACCAACCGGCCCGAGATCCTCGACCCCGCGTTGTTGCGCGCCGGCCGCTTCGACCGCCAGGTGCTGGTCGACCGCCCCGATCGCAAGGGCCGCGCCGACGTGTTGCGCGTACACCTGAAGAAGGTGACGCTCGGGGCCGACATCGACCCCGATGCCGTCGCGGCACTCACGCCCGGCTTTGCCGGGGCCGACCTCGCCAACCTGGTCAACGAGGCGGCGCTGCTGGCCACGCGGCGTGGTGCCGATGCGGTGGCGATGGCCGACTTCACCGTGGCGGTCGAGCGCATCGTCGCCGGGCTGGAGCGCCACCAGCGTGTGCTCGCACCCCACGAGCGCCGTGCCATCGCGCTGCACGAGATGGGGCACGCCCTGGTGGCCATGACCCTGCCCGGCGCCGACCCGGTGCACAAGATCTCGATCATCCCGCGTGGTGTCGGCGCGCTCGGCTACACGCTGCAGCGCCCGAGCGAAGACCGCTACCTGGCCAGCCGTAGCGAGCTGCGCAACCGGCTGGCGGTGCTGCTCGGCGGGCGCGCGGCCGAGGTGCTGGTGATCGGCGAGGCCAGCACGGGCGCGGCCGACGACCTGGCCAAGGCCACCGACATCGCGCATGACATGGTCACGCGCTTCGGCATGTCGGCCGAGGTGGGGCAGGTGGTCTACGAACGCCAGGTCTCGCGCTTTCTCGACCTGCCCGACGGCCCGGGGCTGGAGCGCGGGCTGTCCGACGACACGGCGCGGCGCATCGATGCCGCCGTGCGTGCCTTCGTCGACGAGGCCTTTGCCCGGGCGACTGCCGTGCTTACCGAACGGCGCGACCTGCTGGAACAGGGCGCGACACGCTTGCTGGTGCAAGAGACGCTGACGGAGGCCGACCTGTTGCCCCTCGCCGAGGCGGCCCGAAAAGGCAGCGTCCCTAGTTGATGGGCCTGAAGAGCGTGCTCAGACGATCGGGCGTGCCGTCGATGCGTTCGAGCCTCGGGTACCGCAGCCCGCCGCGCCACTCCACCGCCACGCTGCGGTAGAGATCGCCGGTCTTCACCAGCAGCTCGATCTTGCCGCCGCTCTTGTCGTCGCCTTTGGCTTCGGTGATGGCGTCTTTCAGCCGTTCGGCCTTGTAGCTGCGGCCATTCACCGCCAGCAGCGTGGCGCCCGACGTGAGCCCCGCCTGGAAGGCCGGGCTGCCCCACACCACGCGGGCGAGCTTGCCCTCCTTGCCCACCATCAGGCCGAGCGAGTAGTTGAAGTCGGCGGCTTCGTCGTAGGCCTCCTGGGCCTTGATGTAGTCACTGGGCTTGTCGCTCCAGCCGAGCTTCCAGCCCGCGAGGGTGAGGCCGGCCAGGGGCGCGCGTGGCTCGTGCGTGTCGAGCCGCTCGCGCAGGAACCGGGCCCAGTCATACGGCTGCACGCGCTTGAGTTCGCGCACCACGTCGTCGAAGTTGTAGAGCACCGGGCGCAGGTCGTGTGGCGCGCGGGTCGGCTCCACGCCGAAGAAGGCGCGCGCAAAGTCGTCGAGCGAGCGTGTGCCGCCCGAACGTTCGCGGATCAGCATGTCGGCTTCGAGCCAGATCAGTCGCGACTCGTCGTAGTAGTCGCGACCGCGTTGCCAGTCGCGCCAGTCGCGGGCCCAGCCCTGGGTCGACATCTGCGGCTCGTTGGTGGTGTCTTGCAGGTTGCGCCACACCCGCCCGGCGCGGGCGTCGAGCCAGGCGGCGGTGACGGCCAGGTCCTCGCGCGCATCGGCCTGGCTCACCAGGCCCGAGCGGGCGGCGAGCACGGCACCCCAGTACTGAGCCTGCCCTTCGTAGACCCACAGCAGGCTGTTCTGCATCGGGGTGTTGAAGTGCGGCGTCCACAGGTCGGCGGGGCGGCGGAACTTGCCGTTCCAGGAGTGGGCGTATTCGTGCGCCAGCAGGTCGCGGCCGATCGAGCCCTTGGCCCAGTCGGTGAAGTAGTTGGCCTTCACGCCGTTTTCGCTCGACTGGTGGTGCTCCAGTCCGATGCCGCTGAACTGGTCGCTCACGGCGAGCAAGAAGTCGTAGCGCGCAAAGCGGCGCGGGCCGAAGACTTTGTCGGCCTGCGTGACGAGCGCGCGGTGGGCGGCCAGCTGCTCGGCGTTGACCACACCTTGTTTGGCTTCGTCGACCACCACGTTCAGGAACACCGGCGGGCGGCCCGCTTCGCGCGCGCCGGGGTCGAGGTCGAGCTGCTGGTAGTGGCGCCCGGCGAAGAGTGGCGAGTCGACCAGGGTCTCCACGCTCACGGGTTGAAAGCTGACGCTGGCGCCTTGCCGCTCGGTGGCGGTGAGCGCGCTGCCAAAGCCCCAGCCCGCGGGCAGCGTGAGTCGCGGCTTCACGCTGATCTGGCTGGCCGCATGGCCCGCCGGGTAAAGCAAGACGTTGTGCCATTGCAGGCCGAGGATCTCTGGCGTGACGACCACGCGGCCTCCGCCCTTGTCGAGCGGGCTCAGGAACTGGAACTCGATCTGCAGCGTGTCCGCTCCCGCCGGCACCTCCACCTGAAAGCTGTGGCTGTCGAGCGGGTCACGCTTCCAGTCGAGCGGCTTGCCCAGCGCCGTCATGCGCAGCCCGGCCAGCCGCGACACGTTGCCGGTGGGCGAGTGGGTGCCGGGCAGCCAGCGTGGGTGGTACAGCGTCAGCGGACCGGGTTTGACGGGCAGACGCTGCTTCACGCTGAAGACCTTGTGGTCGAGGTCGGTGGCGTCGACGTCGAGCGTCATCACGCCGGGGTACGGCGTGTTGTGATTCACGCCGGGGTACGGCGCGTTGTGATTCACGCCGGGGTACGGCGAGGTCCGAACGCTTGGCTGGGGTTGTGCCGAAGCGAGTGTGCAGGCCGCGATGCTGATGGCGGCGGCCCAGGTGCGCAGGTGCGTGTGCATGGGGCTCCTTGTGGGGGAGCGCGCACGATAGCGACTGACGGCGGGCTTGTCACGGCGGTGTCAGGGCAGATGCGGCGCCGCCGCTACAGTGCTGCTGACAATCAAAAGGCATGGAGACAGGCATGACCCCTGACAGCTCGATCAAGGCCCCGATGGCCGCCACCGTGGTGCAGCTCGCGGTGAGCGTGGGCGAGGCGGTGCGTGCTGGCCAGCTGCTGCTGGTGCTCGAAGCGATGAAGATGGAGCACGAGATCCGCGCCGAGGCCGACGCGCAGGTGCTGCAGCTGGCGGTGCAGGCCGGCGAGATGGTCAGCGAAGACGACCTGTTGCTCACGCTGGGTGCGGCCGTGGCCGGCGTGGCCACGAAAACGGCGCAAGCAGCGCCCGCACAGACCACGACAGCCTTGCGCGCCGACCTGCAGGAGCTCATCACCCGCCACGGTCACACGCTCGATGCGCAGCGCGCCGAGGCGGTGGCCAAGCGCCATGCGCTGGGCTTGCGCACTGCCCGCGAAAACATCGCCGACCTGTGCGACGAGGGCAGCTTCACCGAATACGGCGCACTCGCCTTCGCCGCGCAGCGCAGCCGCCGCGCGCTCGACGACCTGATCAAGAACACTCCCGCCGATGGCATGGTGACCGGCATCGGCAGTGTCAACGGCGCGCAGTTCGGTGAAGAGAAGTCGCGCTGCGTGGTGATGGCCTACGACGCCACCGTGCTGGCCGGCACGCAAGGCATGCGCAACCACCAGAAGACCGACCGCATGCTCGGCATCGCCCTTGAGCAGCGCCTGCCGGTGCTGCTGTTTGCCGAAGGTGGCGGTGGCCGCCCGGGTGACACCGACTCGGCCACCGTGGCCGGCCTGCACCTGCACACGTTTGCGAGCTACGCGCGCCTGAGCGGCCAGGTGCCGGTGGTCGGCATCGTCGCGGGGCGCTGCTTTGCCGGCAATGCCGCACTGCTGGGCTGCAGCGACGTGATCATCGCCACCCGCGACAGCAACATCGGCATGGGCGGCCCGGCCATGATCGAAGGAGGCGGCCTGGGCGTGTTCACGCCCGAGCAGGTGGGGCCGAGCCACGTGCAGCACGGCAACGGTGTGATCGACGTGCTGGTCGACGACGAAGCGCAGGCCGTGGCCGCGGCCAAGCAGTACCTCGGCTACTTCCAGGGGCGTGTGAGCGACTGGGCGGCGGGTGACCCGAACCGCCTGCGCGAGGCCTTGCCCGAAAACCGCGTGCGCACCTACGACATCCGCCAGGTGATGCAGGGTGTGGCCGACACCGGCTCGCTGCTGGAGCTGCGCGCGGGCTTTGGCGTGGGTATTCTGACGGCGCTGGCGCGCATCGAGGGCCGCCCCATCGGGCTGATGGCCAACAACCCGGCGCACCTGGGTGGCGCGATCGACGCCGACGCGGCCGACAAGGCCGCCCGCTTCATGCAGCTGTGCAACGCCCACGGCCTGCCCATCGTGTCGCTGATCGACACGCCCGGCTTCATGGTCGGCCCGGAGATCGAGGAGAAAGCTCAGGTGCGTCATGTGAGCCGCATGTTCGTCATTGCCGCGCACCTTCGTGTGCCCTTCCTCGCCATCGTGCTGCGCAAGGGCTACGGCCTGGGTGCGATGGCGATGGCGGGGGGTGGCTTTCATTCGCCCTCGCTCACGGCCGCCTGGCCGAGCGGCGAGTTCGGCGGCATGGGCCTCGAAGGCGCGGTGCGGCTGGGCTACCGCAAGGAGCTGGCCGCGGCGACCGAGGGCCCCGAGCGCGACGCGCTGTACGACAAGCTGGTGGCCGCGCAGTACGAGCGCGGCAAGGCGATCAACATGGCCGCCATGCTGGAGATCGACGCCGTGATCGACCCGGCGCAGACACGCCATTGGCTGGCGCGCGGTCTGGCCTCGTCGCGTGTGGGTGAGCAGCGCAGCGCGCCAGTCGACACCTGGTAACGGCTCGCGATCTTGTCCTACACACGCATGCGGCGTTGACAGGCAGCCGGGGGCTGTCTTCCGGCGGACGATGGGGCACCTGCTGAAGGAGCACCCCATGAAACGATCGTTTGACATCCTCACTGCCACGATGGCCGCCATCGCCCTGGGCTGCCTGGTGGTGTTGTCAGGCTGCGGCCCGCAAAACGGCGACCCCGTCACCACGGCGATGCCGTCCGCCAAGACCGCCACCGTGCGTGCGGCGGCCCCGGTGACGCCGGCACCGAGTTTTCACCTCGGCGAAGTGCGCCACATCGAAACCCTGACCGAGCGCCCCAAGGCCACCGGCGTGGGCGCCGTGGCCGGTGGCGTGCTGGGCGGCGTGGTGGGCCACCAGATCGGTGATGGCAATGGCCAGAAAGCGGCCACTGTCGTGGGCGCCGTCGGTGGCGCCGTGCTGGGCAACAAGATCGAGCGCGACCGCGCTGAGAAGGTGGTCGGTTACCGCCTCGAAGTGCGCATGGACACCGGCGAAGTGCGCCACTTTCAGCGCACCCAGCTCGACGGCTTGACGGTGGGCCGCCGGGTTCGCATCGACGGTACTTCGCTGACCCCTGCCTGAACCTTCACGACGAAGTGCGAAACTCGCGGCTGCCCACAGCAAGGGAGCCCGCAGCATGGCCATTGGTTGGCTGACCGCCCTCAAAGTCATTCCCTGGAGCGACGTGATCGAAGCCACGCCTGGCATCGTCAAAGGCGCACGCAAGATCTTCAACCGTGGCCAGCAGGCCGACGTGCCGGCTCCCGCCGCACCTGGCGCCCCCGCGCCCGACCGCGTGGCCCTGCTCGAAACCGCGCTGGCGCAGCTGCATGAGCAGCAGCAGGCCTCGGCGCAGCTGATCGAAACCCTGGCCGAGCAGAACGCGCGCATCGTCGAAGCAGTGCAGATCCTGCGCGTGCGCACCCGCTTGCTGATGGTCGTGAGCGGTGTGCTCGCGCTGCTGCTCGCGGCGGCCGTGTTGTGGGGTGTGCGATGAGCGCGCCGCGCATCGGCGTGGGCATCGGCGGCTGGACCTTCGAGCCCTGGCGCGACAACTTCTACCCCAAGGGCTGGCCGCAGGGCCGAGAGCTCGAATACGCCGCCGGCAAGCTGACCGCGATCGAGGTCAACGGCACCTACTACAGCTCCATGAAGCCGGCCACCTTTGCCAAGTGGCGCGACGAAACACCCGACGGGTTTGTGTTTTCGCTCAAGGCCAACCGCTTCGCAACCAACCGGCGTGTGCTGGCCGAGGCGGGCGAGTCGGTGCAGCGTTTCATCGACAGCGGCATCGCCGAATTGGGCGACAAGCTCGGGCCGGTGTTGTGGCAGTTTGCGCCGACCAAACGTTTCGATCCGGTCGACTTCGAAGCCTTCCTGAAGCTGCTGCCTGCGACGGTTCAAGGCCTGCCCTTGCGCCACGTGCTCGACGTGCGGCACGAGAGCTTCAAGACCCCCGAGTACCTGGCGCTGGCGCGCCGCCACCAGATGGTGACGGTGTTCACCGACTCCGATGATTACCCCTCGTTTGCCGACCTCACCGGTGGTTTTGTCTATGCGCGCTTGATGCGTTCGCAGTCGCAGCTGCCGCAGGGCTTCGAGCCCACGGTGCTCGACGGCTACGCAGCGTGTGCGCAGGCTTGGGCGAGCGGTGATGAGCCCGAGGGCCTGCCGCGTGTTGAGCCGAAGCCCGAGCCAGCGCCGCCGCGCGATGTGTTCATGCTGTTCATCAGCGCCGCCAAGGAGCGCAACCCGGCGGCGGCGATGGCGGTGATCGAACGCCTTCGCGGCTGAGGTCTCAGGGCGGCCCTGAGCGAAGCAGATCGGCGGTGTCGTGCTGGCCCGCGATGCGAGGCCGCTTCGGGTCAGGGTGCACGCGGCGTATCCACACGCCGACGATCTGGTTCGGGAACAGCGCCTGCAGTTGCGCATAACTCTGCGGGTCACGCTCACCGTCGTCGCCCAGCAGCGCAAAACGCACGTCAGGAAATGCTTTCAAGATGGCGCCGATGCGCTGCACCTTGTAGGTCTGCTGGTCGATCAGCGGGTCGGCGCTGGTGCTGCTCACCTCCTTCAACTGCAGCACCCCACGCGGGAAGCCGTGGTGCTGCAAGAAGCGCCGCGTGCCTTCGCTCAGCTGGCGCGGCGAGGCCGACACGTAGAACACCGGCGTGGCTGCCGGGTTCGGGTTCTTCTTCACCCAGGCCTGGTACAGCCCGGCCATGCCGGCCACGGGTTGACGCGACTCGGGCGAGACGGTGAGGCTGTTGCGCAGCAGCCGGCTCTTGTCATTGACCTCGCTCACCAGCACGGTGTCGTCGATGTCGGAGATCAAGCCGAGCGTGTTGCGCGCGTCGTGCACCAGCAGGCCTGCCGGGCCGCTGGCGGGCGGGGTGGTGGTGATGTCGTGCCAGCCGGCGGCCAGGGCCAGCGGCTGGTTGGTCTGAAGCTGCCAATAGCCATGGTCGTCGGCGCGCGTTTGCCAAAGCGCCGCGCCCACCGAGATGCTCACCCGACCCTCTTCGCCGCTGGTGAAGATCAGCCGCGTGTTGCGGTAGAGGCTCGTGCGCGTGCCGCTGCCGGCAGCCGGTGCGGCGCGCGCCTCGACCAACCGGCCGCTGAGCTGGTAGCCCTGCGCAGTGGCCCAGCTGTCGTCGACGATGTTGTGCAGCCGCTCGGCCGCCAGCGCGGGCCCGGCCAGCAGCCACAGCAGCCACAGCAGGCAGGCCGCGAGCTGCTTCATGGCCTGGACGCCGCCCGCTTCAGCTCCAGCTCGGCAAAGCTGTGTTCGCGGTAGGGGGTGGCGTTGATGTCGACCGTGCGCTGGAACATGCGGCGTGCGTCGTCGGTCTGGCCACTCAGCAGCAGGCGCTGGCCGACGTAGAAGTAGGCCTCGGCGAGGTTGAGCCGCTCCATGCGCTTGTCTTGCCGCGCGAGCTGGAGCAGCTCGTCCTGGTCGGCCTGGCCGGCCAGGTAGTGCACCAGCACGCCGGGCCAGGCGGCCTTGTCGACGTCGGCCAGGTAAGGGGCCAGGGCCTCCTTGCCTTTGCCGCCGGCGCGCTCGGCCGAGAGGTAGAGCCAGGTCAGCGAAAACACGCGGTCATCGCCCGAGCTGTCTTGCGTGGCCTGGCGAAACGACTTTTCGGCCTGCGCGTACTGGCCCTGGTAGAACTGCGCCCCGCCAATGCCGCGGTCGAGCATGGCGCGGCTGCTCGGGTCCTTGTACTGCTGCATCGCGGCCACGGCCTCGTCGGCTCGGCCCAGCGACAAGAGCGCCAAGCCTCGCGTGTAGTGCGAGTAGCCTGCCTCGGGCGCGGCGGCCAGTGCGCCGTCGGCGTCGGCCAGCGTGGCCTGGAAGTCGTTGAGGTTGCTGTTGGCGATGGCGCGGCGCTCCAGCGCGGCCGCGGCCAGTGCGCTGCCCGGGCTGGCACGCACCAGCGTCTCGGTGGCGAGCAGGCGCTCGACTTCTTGCCGCACGACCATGTCGCGCAGCGTGTCGGTCTGCTGGCCGAGGCTGCGTTGCACGCGGCGATCGATCTCGCCAAAGGCACTGCGCAGGTTGTCGAAGTCGAGCAGCGGCAGCCGTGCCGTCACGCCGCCCAGCTTGCGTGCCGCCTGCACCCGATCGCGAAAGCGAGCCAGGTCGGCTGGCAGCACGGTGTCGGCTCGGCGGTCGTAGGTGAGCAGATAGTTGAGGGCGCTGCCATCGAGCTCGTAGCGCACGGCCAGGTTGAAGTGTTTGTCGCCCACTTCGGTGGGCGCGGGCGGTTGTGACGTGAACTTGCGCGGCCCGATCAGGCGCACACGCTGCTTCACCTGGCGCGGCTGGTCGACGAGGTAGGGCATCTCGCGCCGGGCCTCGCGCGGGCCGATCAGGCTGTCGAGCAGCTCCAGCGCCGGCACCTCGACCGCCAGCGCGCCGCGGTCGTACTGGCCGAGCCCGGGCGCGTCGTACTTCATCTCCAGCTCGAACAGGTTGGCCTCGCGGTCGTCGCGCACCACCGGCGGCGCGCTGGCCTTGAGGCCGGGCAGCATGCGCGCGTAGGCGCCGGCGATGCCGCTGGCAATGCGCTCGACGCCGCCGGCGCTCACGTTGCTGCGCCAGCCCTCGGCGGCCAGGCCGCGTGCGCGCACGATGGCGGTGAACTGCGGCACGCGCCGCAGGTCGGAGGCGTCCCACACCGATTCGTACTCCTGGCTTTGCACCTGGCCGGGCGCCGGCTCCACACGCGCGAGCTCGGTGCTGCGCGGGTCGACCACCAGGCTCAGCCCATAGTTGACGAAGCCGCGCGTTTTCAACTGGCGGCCTTGTTTCTGGAGGGTCGGGTCGAGCCAGTAGACGGTGTCGTTCAACACCAGCCGGGTGATGACGTGGTCGAACTGGTCATGCGAGGGCAGGTAGTCGGCCACGCCGCGGTTGCGGTGCACCGAGATCAGCGCGGGCTTGGCGTCGAAGTCGAGGCGGCGCAGGATGGCGTTCAGCAAGGCGACCTTGTCCTTGCAGTCACCCAGGCGCTCGGCATGGGTTTTGGCCGGGGCCTTGGGGCGGTGCGAACTTTCACCCAGGCTCACGCTGAAGTAGCGCACCTCGTCTTGCACGAACTCCAGCACCTCGGAGGCCAGCTGTTCGCGCGACCAGCCCTTGGCGCGCCAGGCTTCGATGCGTGCCGTCAACTCGGGCCCCAGCTCGCCGGGGTTGGCAAACAGCTCGTCGGCCCAGCCGGCAACCTGCTGCCAGTCGGCGTAGTCGGTCACGTGCAGCGCGGGGAAGATCTTGAACCATGGCGGCACGTTTTCTTCAGGCGTCACCGCCGGCACGTTGCGGCGGGTGAGCTGCATCACCTGGCGGTTGCCTTCGGCCTGCGCCTCGGGCGCGGCATCGCTGCGGATGCCGCGCGTGTGCAGCGTGCGGCCACGCGGGTAGTCGATGCGCCAGTGCAGCTCGTCGATGGCGGCGGTGAAGCCGAGCTGGTAGGTCTCGGCGAAGTGGCCCTTGAAGATCGGGTTGGCGCCGTGCACGGTGTAGGCCACCTCGACCACGTCGCCGACACGCACGTCATTGAGCAGCACCAGCAGGGTCTGCACGCCGGTGAGCGTTTGCCGCTCGAGCGCTTCTTCGCGGCGCAGCAGCTCGATGCGGGCGTCTTTCAGGCGGTCCAGGCGCGTGCCGTTGCGTTGCACCGAGGCCTCGTGCACCGTCAGCGTCTGGAACGCGGGGTTGAAGTAGAGCTCGGCCTTCGAGACCACGTGCAGCCCGGCCGATTCGGTGGCGACCGAACGGGTGCGGGTGTAGACCTGCTGTGACGCATCGGTGCCCAGCAGGGTCTGGGTGTCGATCAGCAGCAGGCGGTAGCCGAGGCCTCCTGCGGCGGGCGCGGCTTGGGGTGCGGAGGCCTTGACGGGCTTGACCCAGTCGGGCGTCTTGCCAAATCGGTAGCTGGTGTTGGCCGCGGCCTTGGCAGTGGCTTTGCCGGCGGCGGGTTTGGCCGCGCTCTGGGCTGACGCCGCCAACGGCAGCGCCAGCGCGGCGGCCCACAACAGCGCGTGGGTCAGCCCACGAATCCAGCGGGAGGGGCAGCGGCAGAGTGTGTGCATGGACAGGGTTTGTGGTCTGCGGCCATTATCTTCAGCGGGCCCGTGCTGTACTGGCGCCATGGGCGAAACAGGTGAAGCAATGCACTACCGCGTGAGCCTTGTGCGCAGCGGCCAGTCGTTTCAGGCGCCGGCCGGCCAGGTGCTGCTGCGTTCGGCGCAGGCCGCCGGCGTGATGCTGCTCAGCTCGTGCCGCAATGGCACCTGCCGCAGCTGCATGTGCCGCCTGGTCGAAGGGCGGGTCAGTTACACCATCGAGTGGCCGGGTTTGAGCGCCGAAGAGAAGGCCGAGGGCTGGACGCTGCCCTGCGTCGCGCGGCCCGAGAGCGACCTGGTGATCGACGAGCGCCGCCCGTAGCGCGTCGGCTTTGTTAGGGATGTTCAAGCGGCTTCGGCTCGGCATCATCGACCGAGGCAGCCTGGTGCTGCTGCATCCTGAAAAGCGAGGCCCCAAGATGGCAGGCGAATTTCAAGTCACCGGCGGCAATGCCCAGGCACTTTTCAAGCTGAAGGTTCACCGCGGCGAGGGCATGGTGCTGCTGGCCATGAACTGGAAAGTGGGCAAGCCGCCGAAAGACTTCGTGGGCTTTGCCATCCAGTACAAGGAGCCCGGCTCCGACCGCTTCCTGAACGTTCGCAACCGCCTCGCGTTTGCGGGGGTGGACGGCAGCGTCAACCCGACCAGCCTGTCGACGATGCTCTCGCCGATCCAGATGTTTCGCTGGATCCACTTCCCGTTCAATGCCGAGCAGCCGGGGGAGTTTCTCTACCGCGTGACGCCGGTGTTCATGAGCGCACAAGACGAGCTCAGCTATGGCGAGGCACAAGAGGCCGCCATCGAGTTGCGGCGCGAAACCTACCCCGGTTTGCTCAACGTCACCTTCACCCGCGGCTTCGTGGCCTCACAACGGTTTGTCGACACCTACGAGGCGTTTGGCAGCATCGACACCTTGTTGCCCGAGCAGGCCGACAAGGGGCTCGACTTCGTGCCCACCCACCCCAAGGCCGCCGAGGCGCTCAACTGGATGGGCTTCGAGGCGCGGCGCGCGATTCTGGACGTGCTCGACGAAGCCATTGCCGACAAGAAGGCCCAGGTGCGCGTGGTGGCCTACGACCTGAGCCAGGCCGACGTGGTGTCGCGCCTGGAGCAGCTTGGTGCGCGGCTGAAGATCATCATCGACGACGACGGCCCGCACGGCAAAAAGACCTCGGGCGAAACGCTGTCGGCGCAGCGCCTGGCGGTGTCGGCCGGGGCGCAGAACGTGAAGCGCCAGCACATGGGCGCGCTGCAGCACAACAAGACCATCGTGGTCGACGGCCCCAAGGCGCGCAAGGTGGTGTGCGGCTCGACCAACTTCACCTGGCGCGGGTTCTTCGTGCAGTCGAACAACGCACTGGTGCTGCAGGGCAAGACGCCGGTCAAGGTGTTCAAGGAGGCGTTCGACCACTACTGGGACAACGACACCCCGGCCACCTTCGGCAAGACGGCTTCTGCGGTATGGACGAAGCTCGGTCTCAAGGGCATCGACGCGCAGGTGGCGTTCTCGCCGCACATTGCCAAGAACGCCGTGCTCAAGAGCGTGGGCACCGACATCGCCAGCGCCTCGTCGAGCCTCTTGTACTCGCTGGCCTTCCTGGCCATCACCGGCGGTGCGGTGAAAGACGCCATCAAGAAGGTGAGCAACGACAAGACGGTGTTCGTCTACGGCATGGCCGACGCCAAGGTCGGCGGCCTGGTGCTCGTGACTCCCGACGGCAACCCCGAGCCGGTGAGCCCGGCGTCATTGAAGAAAAATGCGCCCGAGCCCTTCAAGGCCGAGCCCACCGGTGGGGGTGGCAACCGCATGCACCACAAATTCGTGGTGATCGATTTCGACAAGCCGACGGCGCGCGTCTACATGGGCTCGTACAACTTCTCCAACCCGGCCGACGTGAGCAACGGCGAGAACCTGCTGCTCATCCGCGACCGTCGCGTGGCCGTGGCCTATGCGATCGAGGCGTTGCGCATCTTCGACCACTACCACTTTCGCGTGAAGCAGGCCGACGCCAAGAAGGCGCGCAAGACACTCACCCTCACCCGGCCCCCGCGCAGCCCCAAGGACAAGCCGTGGTGGAACGCGCACTACACCCAGGCCGTGAAGGTGCGTGACCGCGAGCTGTTCAGTGCGTGAGTTCGCCGCGTGACCTCACCCGCCCGACAGGCTGTGTGCATCGTGCTGCGTGGCCGCGTCGAGGTGGCGGGTGCAGTCGAGCAGCTCCACCGCGTGCGGCGGGGTGGCTCCGAGCACGCTGATCGAGGTGTTGCCGATGCGCGGCAGCTCGGTGCCATCGGCCGGCTGCGCGTGGTGGGTCAGCAGCGCGCGAATCACCAGGCCGTGGGTCACCACCGCCAGGTTGCCGCCGAGCGAGGCGCGCAGCGCCACCATGTGCTCGAAAGCCTGTGCCACACGCGCCAGAAACATGGCGACCGATTCGCCGCCGGGTGGCGCTTCGTTCATGGTCAGCGGGTTGAAGCCGAGCGTGTCGTAGGGCTGGCCGCGCAGGTCACCGAAGTTGCGCTCGTGCAGCAGCGGGGTGGTGGTCGGCGCGAGGCCGGTGGCCGCGGCAATCGCCTCGGCGGTGCTCAGCGCTCGCGGCAGATCGCTGCTCACGATGCCGGCGAGCTGCATGCCTGCCAGGCGCTGGGCGACCAGCCGCGCCTGGGCCAGCCCGTTGGCGCTGAGCGGCGTGTTGGCCGGCTGCAGCATGCGGGCCACGTTGAGCGGCGTTTCGCCGTGGCGCACGAGGATGATGGACATGGCCGTGTCTGCTTTCTGTGGGCGAGGCAACGCATCATTGTCGTCAACGGTGAACAGCCCCGCAGCCACCTTGGCGACGCGGGAATGCCAGACTTGCACCCCTTTGCAGATTCGTCAAAGTGCCTCCCATGAAAGCCTCCGACGCCGCACCGCTCGACCTCACCGCCGCCGAGCGGCCGCCTCGCCCCGCCGCCACCCTGGTGGTGGTGCGCGACGCGCCTGGCGGCATGCAGGTGCTGCTGTTGTGCCGCGCAGAACGGGGCGACCACAACAGCGGCGCCTGGGTCTTCCCCGGTGGCACCATCGACAAGTCCGACGCCCAGCTGCGTGCCCACTGCACCGGCAGCGACGACGCCGCCGTGAGCGCCCGCCTCGGCCTGCCCGAAGGCGGGCTCGATTACTGCATCGCCGGCATCCGCGAGTGTTTTGAAGAAAGCGGCCTGCTGTTTGCCACCGACGCCAGCGGCGCGCAGGTCGCACTGCAAGGCGAGGCTGCCACGCGCCTGGGCGAATGGCGTGGCCCCTTGCACCGCGGCGAGCGCCAGCTGGGTGCGCTGTGCGAGGCCGAGGGCCTGAAGCTCGACGTCGATCAACTCGTCTACTTCAGCCATTGGCTCACGCCGCAGGGCCGCGCCAAACGTTTCGACACGCGCTTCTTCCTGGCGCTCGCGCCCGCCGCGCAGGCCGCCGAACACGACGGCGCCGAGATGGTGGCGATGCAGTGGCTGCGCCCGAGCGAAGCCCTGGCACGCAGCGACTCGCTCAAGCTGATGGGGCCGACCCGCGCCACGTTGAGCGCCATCGCCCACTTCGACAGCGCGCAGGCGCTGATGGCCTGGGCGCGCGAGCCACGCGAGGTGAGCCTGATCAACCCGCGCATCGGCATGGGCCACCAGGGTCTGCGCCCGGTGCTGCCCAGCGAACACGCCTGGGCCGAGATGGGCCGCATCGACCCGCTGGGCCACGGCACCGCGTCGTACGAGATCGTGCCCGGCCGCGCGGTCAAGCTGTCGGCGCATGTGATCCGCGTCACCGCGCCCAACGCGAGCGTGATGACCGGCCCCGGCACCAACACCTACCTGGTGGGCGGTGGCGCCAACAACGAGTGGGCGGTGATCGACCCCGGCCCCGCGTTGCCCGAGCATGTGGAGGCCATCCTGGCCGCATCGCCCGGCCCGGTGCGCTGGATTCTGGCGACCCACACCCACCTGGACCACTCGCCCGCGGCGGTGTCGCTCAAGCAGCACACCCACGCGCAGGTGGGCGGCCGCCTGGCCGAGCACCCGCACAAACAAGACGGCAGCTTTGTTCCGGACCGGGTGCTCCAGCACGGTGAGCGCATCGAGCTGGGCCCCAACGTCACGCTGCGTGTGGTGCACACACCGGGCCATGCGTCCAACCACCTGTGCTACCTGCTCGAAGAGGAGAAGACCCTCTTCACCGGCGACCACGTGATGCAGGCCTCCACCGTGGTGATCAACCCGCCCGACGGCGACATGGCGGCCTACCTCGGCTCGCTGCGCGCCCTGCTGCACGAAGACATCGACTGGCTCGCCCCCGGCCACGGTTTCCTGATGGCCCAGCCGCGCAAGGCGATGCAGGCGGTGATCGACCACCGCCTGAAGCGTGAAGCCAAGGTGCTGAGCATGGTGCGCGAGCACGGCCCGGCCACGCTGGAGCAACTGCTGCCCTTTGCCTACGACGACGTCGACCCGCGCATGCTGCCGGTGGCGGCGCGGTCACTGCTGGCGCACTTGAACAAGCTGCACGTTGACGGCGTGGTGGGCGAGGTGACCGGGCACTGGAAGCTCACGGCGGCGACCTGAGCGCCGCCAGCACGTCACCGACGATGCGGTCGGTCTCTTCGATGTCGTCCCCGCGTACATGAGACACGCTCATGCGCACGATCACCAGGCGTTGTGACGGGATGACCACGACAAACTGCCCCATGAAGCCGCGCGCAAAAAACGTGTCGGGTGGCGCCGAGGCCAGGCCCCAGGGTACGCCCCAGCCAGGCACCTTGCCGGGCACGCGGTTGGTCCAGAAGCCGGCGCCGTAGCCGGTGGCCAGGGTGGGCGTGGTCGATTGCGCCACCCAGCCGATGGGCAGGATGCGGCGACCGCCCACCACGCCGTCGTCGAGGTAGAGCTGGCCGAAGCGGGCCCAGTCGCGCGGTGTGGCGAGCATGTGCGAGGCGCCGATGGGGGTGCCGGTGGCGTCGAAATCGAGCGTGACCTGGCGCATGCCCAGCGGGCCGAAGAGTTCGGTGTGCGCGAAGCGCAGCACGTCGTTGGCGGTGCCGCCGACCGCATCGCGCACGATGCGCGACAGCAGGATGAAGTTGGTGTCGGTATACGACCAGAGGGTGCCGGGCGCGACGGCCAGCGGTGCGGCGGCGGCGGCGGCGGCTTTGTCGCGCACGCTGTACATGATCTGCGTGCTCGAATCGAAGCCGGAGTTGTCCTGCAACAGGTCCAGGCCCGAGGCCTGGCGCAGCAGGTGCTCGATGGTGATGGCGTGGCGCGGGTCGGAGGGCTCGCGCCACTCGGGCAGGGGAGCGGGCTGCTGCAGCGAGAGCCGGCCCTGTTGCACCAGGGCGCCGATGAGGGCGTTGGTCACCGACTTGGTCATCGAGAAGCCGAGCACGGGGGTGTCGACGCCATAACCCTTGGCATAGGCTTCACCGATCAGCTGGCCATCGTGCAACACCACCACGGCCTTGGTGTTGTGAGGGGCTGGCGAGAGGGCGCGGGCCAGGGCGGCGGCGAGGGCGGGGTTGCCCGTTTGAACCGGCGCAGGCCCCGCGATGGCCGGCAACAAGGCGGGCTGGCGCGTGATGAGCGGCGGCGGGGCTGCCGGTTCCAGCGTCTCGCTGACGGGCAAGGCCACACACCCCAGGCCCTCGCGGTGCACGGCCCGGCTCTCGAAGAGCCCGACCATCGACACCGTGACCTCACGCCGCGCCGTGTCCACCTGGCGGCGCAGCGCCCAGGCGAACGGGCCCATGCCGGGCAGGGGTTGCACCCGCTCGGTGAAGGAGGTTTGGGGGTCGATCTGGCTGACAAAGCTGTCGTCGCAGATCAGATGGCTGGTGAGGCCGGTGGCCACGCGGGCGGCTTTGTCGACACGCCAGGAGGCGCAACCGGACAGGGCGGCGGTGGCCACCGCGGCGAGCGCAACGAGTTTCACGGGCAAGGTGTTCAAGGCCAGGTCTCCAGACAGCAAAGAAGGCCTTCACTGTGCGAAAACCGCCTGCTGGCGTCTTGCCGATTCTGAAATTCACTCGCCGATTTGAAGAATCGGCGCGAAAAAGCTCAGCCTTTGTCGCGCGCGGCCGCCGCGCCCCGCTCCACGTTGACCGGAATCAGCAACAACAACCCGGCAATGAAAAACACGCCGGTCGACAGAATCGCCAGCCGGTGGTTGCCGCTGGTGAGCACCGTGACCACGCCGTAGGTGACCGGGCCGACGATGGCCGACAGCCGCACCGCAAACGTCCACAGCGCAAAAAACTCGGCCCGGTGTTCGCTCGGCGCAAAAAGGCCCGCCATGGCCCGCCCGGCCGACTGGCTGGAGCCCATGCACAAGCCGGCGATCACCGCCGCCACCCAGAACAACGCGGGGCCGGTGGCCAGCACCGCCAGCACCGTCATCAGCACCCAACCCGCCAGCGTGGCGGCCAGTGCGCGCTTGTGGCCGATCAGGTCCTGCCAGTAGCCGAAGCCAAACGCCCCGAGCGCCGCTGCGATGTTGACCAGGAAGACGAGTGCCATCGTCTGCGCCTGCTTGAAGCCCAGCGCCTGCTCGGCGTAGACGGCGGCGAGCGCAATCACCACCGAGATGCCGGCCTGGTAGCTTGCGCTGCAGGCGAGCAGCCAGGAGAAGTCTCGAAACTGCCGGGCCCGCCGCCAGGTGCTCGCCAGTCGCTCGACCGAGGCACGCAGGCCCGCTTGCCGCAGCGCCTGCGCTTGAGGCACGGCCCGCTCGCGCAACAACAAGAAGGTGGCGAGCGACGCCACGCCGTAGACGCCGGCGGTGATCAGCATCGTGACCGGCACGAACGACGTGGCCGGCTCGCCGCGCGCCTGTGCCGCGAGCACATAGGCCAGGCTCAGGCCCAACGACAGCATGCCGCCGAAGTAGCCGAAGCTCCAACCCCAGCCCGACACCCGGCCCAGCGCGTCGCGCTTGGCCAGCTCGGGCAGAAACGCGGCGGTGAGCGACTCGCCGATGGCATAGAAGGTGTTGGACAACACCACCGCCGCCACCGCCCAGGCCACGTCGCCCCGGCCGGCAAAAGCGAGCATCACGGTGGCCGCCACGCACGCGGCGGTGCTGAAGGCGAGCAGGCGCTTCTTGTTGGCACGCAGGTCGGCGTAAGCGCCGAGCGCCGGCATCACGATCATCACCAGCACGCTCGAGAGCGCCAGCGTGAGCGTCCAGGCCAGCGTGCCCCACTGCGCACCTTGTGCCACCACGCCGACGAAGTAGGCGTTGAACACCGCTGTGAGCACCACCGTGGTGTAGCCCGAGTTGGCGAAGTCGTACATGGCCCAACCGAAGACCTCGCGCTTGCGCACGCCGTCGTTGAGGGCATCCTGGGGGAACAAGGCCATGGTGGCTCCGGTGTGAGGCGTGAAGGTTCAGGCGGGGCTGCGCTGACGGATGGTGTCCATCAGTTCGGCCAATGCGTCGGCCTTCATGCCATAGGTGTCGGGCAGTGCGCCATGCACGCCGGCCAGCGCACTCGACACCGCATGGCCGGTGCTGCGGCCCCTGTAGGCCGCGTTGTAGTTCCAGCCGACCATCTTGTTGCCGTGGATGCGGATGACGCGCAGCTCGGCGATGTCGTTCCACTGCACCGTGGCGCTCTTGAACAGGCTGGAGGTGACGAACCCGTCGGGCGCCAGCTCCAGGTACGACTTGCCCGGCAGCATCTGCAGCAAGAACACCGGGATGCCCAGGCCGAAGAAGGCCGCGCAGAAGTAGCCCATCGCGGGCTGCTCGCGGCTCATCAGCAGGCCGATCGCCACGAACACGATACACACCGCGAGCAGGCCCAGCATCTTGAGCCGGCTCGGGTGCAGGCGCAGCGGCAGGCTCACGCCGAGCGGCGGCAGGGGAGCCCGCGCCACGGGTGGCGGCAGGGTGTTTTGCCAGGCGGGCTCGACAGGGATCGGGGCCGGCTGGCGTGCGCGGCGCAGGTACACATACGCGGCGTAGCTCCCCAGAGCCAGCAGCGTGAGCCACAGCAGGTGGCCGAACAGCAGGTCGAGCGTGTCGAGCGCAAAGGCCGGCAGTGGCGTGGGCAGGTGGCCAGCCCGTTGCAGCGCGGCCAGTTGCTCGCCTTGCGGCAGGGGGTAGTAGCGCCTCGACTCGCCGGAGATGCCGAGCACGAAGCCGCGGTCTTCGATGGCGTAGGGCAGCCCGAAGCTGCGCATGGCGACCATGCGGCCGAGATACAGCGTCTCGCCACCCTGGCCTTGCACGCTGGTCGCGGCGACGAAGCGGATCGTCTCCGAGCTGCCGAACTTGAAGGCGGCGTGCGCCTGCGCATGAACCAGGGCGAACAACAGCGTGGCCAGGGCGCAGAGCGCGATTCTTCTCGGGGTCATGGCAAGGTCGGCCGGCTCGCGGGAGTGTCGAGGGCCCCGAGTTTGCCGCTTGGTGCGGCAATGCGCACCAACTTTGTGGCGCGGCCTGCGGGCCGCGCGCAACGATCAGCCTGGTTTCAGGCGAGGTAGAGGTCGACCCCGCGCGCACTCGTCGGCCGGGGTTTGCGGCGCCGCTCGGTGCTGGCCGCGGCCAGCGTGCTCATCGGCGTGATGCCATTGAGCAGGTCGGCGGCAACGGCTTCGCCGCTCGCAAACTGCACTGCCCGGCGCGGCTGGGCGGCTGGCGGCAGCGGTTTGGGCTGGGCGGGGGAAAACAGTTCGCGGGGCAGAAACAGGGCGTCGCTCATGGCGTCTCCGATCAGGCTGGGCACTGGCCGAGACTGTGGCGGCGCGGCGTTTCGCGCAGGTTTCAAAGCCGCCGCGCTGTGTTTCATTGGTTGCGGCGCGAGGCGAGGTGGCCCCCTAGCAAGGCGGCGGGAATGGAGATCAGGTAGCCCAATGCATCAAACCACCACGGCGCGCTGCTCGACAACACCAGGCCGAGCACGATGCCCACCACCCCGACGGCCATCGCGTTGAAGTAGGGGTAGGCACGGGCCAGGCGCGCCGCGATGTAGCCACCGGCGGTGGTGGTGGCCGTGCTGAACAGCAGCGCTGCCAGCAAGAAGCCCGAACCCTGCGCAATCGCGTCGAGCGCGGCACTCAGTTGCTCGGGTGGCAGGCCGGTGTCGAGCTCGGTGCCGAACACTGCCAGCAACACCAGGCCCCCCAACACGTCGAGGGCCAGCGACAACAGCACGGCAATGGCGATTGCCTTGGGATCGAATCTGTTCATTGCGTGCGGCCGGCTCGGGAAGGGCCGCAAGCATAGCCCGCGGGCCGCGCGCTCAGGCCGCGGTGCTGCGCGCGTTCTCCTTTTCCTGCAGCTCGCGCCACATCACCTTGCCGGTGCCCGACTTGGGCAAGGCCTCGACGAACTCGACGATGCGCGGGATCTTGTAGGCCGCCATGTTGGCGTGTGACCAGTCGATGATTTCCTGCTCGGTCACCTTGCCGACGGCGTCTTTCTTGAGCACGACGAAGGCCTTGACGGTCTCGCCGCGTTTGGCGTCCTTGGCAGCGATGATGCAGGCCTCTTGCACGGCCGGGTGCTGGTACAGCAGCGCCTCCACCTCGGCCGGCCAGACCTTGAAGCCGGCCGCGTTGATCATGCGTTTCAGGCGGTCGACGAAGAAGAAGTAGCCCTCGGCGTCGGTCTGCCCCAGGTCGCCGGTGCGCAGGAAACGTTTGCCGTCGATCTCGACAAACGCGTCGCGCGTGGCGTCGGGGTTCTTCCAGTAGCCCACCATCACCTGCGGGCCGCTGACGATGATCTCGCCGGTCTCGCCGGGTGGCAGCTCCTGCAATGTGTTGGGGTCGACCACGCGCGCGTCGACGTCGAAGATCGGCACACCCAGGCACTGCTTCTTGGAGCGGTCGGGCGGGTTCATGTGGGTGGCGGCGTTGGTCTCCGACATGCCGTAGCCCTCGCCGTATTTCAGGCCGAGCTTTTTCTCCAGGATGTCGGCCACCGCCTGCGGCATCGCCGCACCGCCGCCGCCGATGCGGCGCAGGCTTGAGAGGTCGTACTGGTCGAGCTTGGGGTTGGAGACGAAGTCGACCACCATCGCGGTGATGAGCCCGAGGCCGGTGATGCGATAGCGCTGCACGCACTCGGCGGCGGCGTCGCGGTCCCAGCGCGGCAGCAGCACGACGGTGGAGCCGCCGTAGAGCACGCCGTTCATCGCGCCTTGCATGCCGGTCACGTGGAACAGCGGCAGCACCGCCATGCTCACCGTGCCCTGGTTGCCTTGCCCCCAAACGCCGCCCGACACCGTGTTGTACATGGTGGTGCGGTGGGTGTGCATGCAGCCCTTGGGGTGGCCGGTGGTGCCCGAGGTGTAGGGCATCACGCACAGGTCGTCGGGGCCGACGGTGAGCGGGCCCGGGGTGAGGCTTCGCGCCATCGCGTCGGCCCACAGCGAGACGCCGGCGCCCGAGATGGGTGCGCGCGGTGCGGCCACGAAATCGGGCACGTTGAGGGTGGTGGGTGCACGCAGGTAGTCGCTGTAGGCGGCGACAACGAGGTGGTCCAAGCCGCTCTCGTCACCACCCGGGTTGAGCAGCGGCTTCATGCGTGGGTAGAGCTCTTGCGAGACCAGCGCGACGCGGGCGTCGGCATCGCTCACGTAGTGCTTGAGCTCGCCGGTGAGATTCATCGGGTTCACCGGCACCACCACCGCGTTGGCGCGCAGGATGGCGTAGTAGCCGATCATGAACTGCGGGCTGTTCTGCATGTAGAGCAGCACGCGGTCGCCCTTTTTCACACCGCACACCTGCTGCAGGTAGGCCGCCATGGCCTCGGTCTCCTGCTTGAATTGCAGGAAGGTGATCGGCGTGTCGTAGAAGATCAGGAACGGCTTCTTCGGGAAGCGCGCCGCCGAGACCTCGACGTTGTAGTAGAGGTTGGTCTCGGGCACGTGCAGGTGGCGCGGTGCGTGTTCCGGCCAGAAGGCGAAGTGGCGGTCAGACATGTGTGTGCCTCGTGTGTGGGACTCTCAGGCCTTCGTTTTGGGAGCCATGTACTTGGCCAGCTCCGTCTTGCCGATGGCGTTCAGGTGAACCTCGTCAGGGCCGTCGGCAAAGCGGATGGTGCGCGCGCTGGTGTAGGCCGCGGCGAGCGGCGTGTCTTGCGAGACGCCCGCGCCGCCGTGGATCTGGATCGCCCAGTCGATCACCTGGCAGGCCATCTGCGGCGCGGCCACCTTGATCATCGCGATCTCGTTGCGCGCACCCTTGTTGCCCTTGGTGTCCATCGCATAGGCGGCGTTCATCGTGAGCAGGCGGGCCTGGTCGATCAGGATGCGCGAGTGCGCAATGCGCTCGCGCCAAACGCCTTGATCCGACAGCAGCTTGCCGAAGGGCTTGCGCGTGAGCGCGCGTTTGCACATCAGCTCCAGCGCGCGCTCGGCGCCGCCGATCAAACGCATGCAGTGGTGGATGCGGCCCGGCCCGAGGCGGCCTTGGGCGATCTCGAAGCCGCGGCCCTCGCCCAGCAGCAGGTGGTCGGCCGGCACGCGCACATTGGTGAAGCTGATCTCGGCGTGGCCGTGCGGCGCGTGGTCGTAGCCATAGACCGACAACCAGCGCTCGACCTTCACCCCTGGCGTGTCCATCGGCACGATGATCATCGACTGCTGCTTGTGCGGGCTCGGGTCGTCGACCGTGCCGGTCTTGCCCATGAAGATCAGCACCTTGCAGCGCGGGTCGGGCGCGCCCGAGGTCCACCACTTGCGGCCGTTGATGACGTAGTGGTCACCGTCGCGCACGATACGCGACTGGATGTTGGTCGCGTCACTCGACGCCACGTCGGGCTCGGTCATCGCGAAGCCCGAGCGGATCTCGCCGGCCAGCAGCGGCTTGAGCCACTTCTCCTTGTGCGCTTCGGTGCCGTAGCGCTCGAGCAGCTCCATGTTGCCGGTGTCGGGCGCCGAGCAGTTCATCGCTTCGCTGGTCAGCGGGTAGCGGCCCATGATTTCGCACAAGGGCGCGTACTCGACATTGCTCAAGCCAGCACCCAGCTGCGACGCCGGCAGGAACATGTTCCACAGGCCGGCTGCCTTGGCCTTGGCCTTCAAGTCGTCCATCACCTCGTGCGTCGGGTTCCATTGGTTGCCCTTGGCGCGGTTGACTTCCATCTCCTTGCGGAACAGCGGCTCGGCGGGCACGACGTGCTGGGTGACGAAGTCCATCAGGCGCGTCTGCCATTCGGTCATCTTGGGGGTGAAGCCGAAATCCATGAGGGGTCTCCTGTTGGTTTTGTGAGTGTGTTGAGCGCTTCAACGGCCGTGAAACTGTGGCACCCGTTTTTCCATGAAGGCGCGTTGGCCTTCGCGGGCATCTTCGCTGTTGGCGCAGCGTGCGGCAATGGCGCGGATCGCGTCCATGTCGCGCTCGGCCGGGTCTTTCAGGATCTGGTCGATCGTGAGCTTGGCGGCATACACCGACAGCGGCGCGTTGCTGGCGATGTGCTCGGCCAGGTCGAGGGTGTGCGCCCACAGGTCGGCATCGTCGACCATGCGGGTGATGAGCCCGATGCGCTCGGCCTCGGCCGCATCGATGCGCATCGCGCTGTACAGCAGCATGCGCGCCCACGACGGGCCGACCAGCGAGTTGAGCACCTGCAGGCCGCTGAACGGGTAGGCGATGCTGAGCTTGGCCGCCGGGATGCCGAACTGGCTGTTGCGAGCGGCGATGCGGATGTCGGTGCCGAGTGCGAGGCCCAGGCCACCGCCGATGCAATAGCCCTGGATGCACGAGATCGTGGGCTTGGGGAAGTTGGCCAACAGGCTGCGGTAGGCGCCTGCGCGCTTGGCGAACTCGGCGCGTGCATCGGGCGTGCTCTGGTTGCGCTCGAACTGGCTGATGTCGGCGCCCGACACGAAGGCCTTGCCGCCCTCGCCGGTGAGGATGAGCACCCGTGTGTCAGGGTGGTCGCGTGCGGTGGTGAGGGCGAAGGCCAGGCCTTCCCACATCTCCACCGACATCGCGTTGTGCTTTTCGGGGTGGTTGAAGCGGATCACCGCCACACCGCCCTCGATGGACAGCAGGATCTTCCCGTCGGCGAAAGCTGTCTTGTCTTGGGCGGGTCGGGGCGGGATCATGGTCTGCGCAAGGTGGGTCGCCGCGAAGGCGACTCGTCACCTTGGCGTCACCGGCCGAGGGGCAGGTGACGACCATCCTAAGAACATACCGGCTTTTCTGCAAGCTGGGGTTCCCCTGAGGGAAGGCAGCCCGCAAATGCTCATACCGCTTCAGCGACCGAGCGTCACCCCGCCGTCCACGATGAGGGTGTTGCCGACCACGTAGTCGCCCGCCCGCGAGGCCAGGAAGATGGCCGCGCCGGCCATGTCTTCATCGGCCCCGATGCGCTTGGCCGGGATGCGTGCGGCCACCGCTTCGGCCTGGTCGCGCGCGGCGCGGTTCATCTCCGACGCAAAGGCGCCAGGGGCGATCGCGGTGGTGACGATGTTGTGCTTGATCAGGTGCGTGGCCATGCGCTTGGTGAGGTGGATCAGCCCGGCCTTGCTGGCCGCGTACGAATACGTCTCCATCGGGTTGACGGCAATGCCGTCGATCGAGGCGATGTTGATCACCTTGGCGGGCTGCGTCTCGCCGCCCTTGACGAGCAGGGGCTTGAGCGCTTGTGTCAGGAAGAATGGCGTCTTCATGTTGAGGTCGACCACCTTGTCCCAACCGCTCTCGGGGAACTCGTCGAAGTCGGCACCCCAGGCGGCGCCGGCGTTGTTGACCAGGATGTCGAGTTTGGTTTCGCGCTTGGAGAAGGCGTCGACCAGGCCTTGCACGCCGGCCAGCGTGGACACGTCGGCGGGCAGCGAGTAGCACGGACCGATGGCCGACAGCTCCCTGGCCGTCTGGTCGCAGGCCTCGGCCTTGCGTGCCGAGATGTAGACCCGCGCGCCTTGCGCCAGGAAACCTTCGGCGATCATGCGGCCGATGCCACGCGAGCCGCCGGTGATGAGGGCAGTGCGGCCTTTGAGCGAGAAGAGTTGGCTGGTGTCCATGGCGCGGTCTCCGGAGTGGGTGGGGAACCCGCGAGGCTAGCGCCTGGGTGCGACCCTGGCAGTCGCGTGGGTGTCACGCCATGAGGTGAGGCGACAACTCGGGCGCCGACCATTGCAGCGGCAGTGCGCCGGCGCGCCACACGCCGCGGTCGACGGTGAAGCGGATCTCGCGGCCCTCGGCCTCGTCCCACAGCAGCTCGGTGTGGCCCGTGAGCTGCAGCAGGTCGCCGCTCTGGTGGTCGATGAACAGCAGGCCGGCGTGTGGGTTGACCAGCAGGTTGCCCAGCGTGTTGAAGAAGTGGTTGCCCCGGTAGTCGGGGATGTGCAGCACGGTTGGGCCGTCGCCCAGCTGCGTGATGCGCACGAAGCCGGGCAGGCCGCCGCGGTGCGACACGTCGACCCCTTCCGCGCCTGCGTGGCCGCGGGCCTGCGGCGTGGACGAGGCGATGAAGAGCGTGTCGGCGCTGCGAAGCAGTTGCAGTGCGGCTGCGCTGAGTTGTGCCGTCTCGACCTGCGCGGGCGCGGGCTTGTCGCGTTTGACCCACCGGGGCACCCTGGCCTGGATGTACTTCGGGCAGTTGCCGAAACTCTGGTCGACCTGCAGCGTGAAGCCGTGTGAGTCGAGCGCCACCAGCGTGCCGTTCATGCGGTTGCGCCGCCGTGTGTGCGGCTCCAGCCCGAGCAGGCCGAGCGGCATGCCGGGCTGCAGCGACAGCGGGTCGCCCGTCTGCGGCAGGGCGTCGACGCGCAGGTGCTGCGCATCGGGCGCGTGCATGAAGCCGGGCCAGCCGCTGAGCACGGTCGCCCAGGGGCGGCGCTGCGCGTCGAGCCCACCCACCAGCAGCGTGGGCAGCTTCTCGAACAGCTCGATGTGCTGCGCCGGCATGAAGGGGCGCACCACCTGGCCCATCACCTCGGCCATGCGCTCATGCACGCCCAGGCGCTGCTGCAGGGCGCGTTCACCCGCGTGCACCGTCGTGTTCATGCCAGCGCCGGGTTGCGCACCATGCCGACAAAGCCGGGCAGGGCTTCGATGCGCTGCAGCCAGGCCTGCACGTGGGCATAAGGCTGCAGCGAGACACCGCCCTCGGGCGCGTGTGCGGTGTAGGTGTACATCGCGATGTCGGCAATGGTCGGCTGCTCGCTCACGAGAAAGGGCTGGGTGGCGAGTTGCGCGTCCATGCGCTTGAACAACGCGGCAGCGATGTCGGCGCAGCGCGGGTCTTGCGGGCGTTGAAAGAGCACGTTGACACGTGCATTGCCAGGGCCGTTGACCAGCGAGCCGGCGGCCTGTGAGAGCCAGCGTTGCACCAGCGCGGCGCCCACCGGGTCGCGCGGCAACCACTGGCTGCTCGTGTCGTAGCGCAGGGCCAGGTAGGTCAGGATGGCGTTGCTGTCGGAGAGCGTCAGCGCGCCGTCCTGGATCACCGGCACCTGGCCGAAGGGGTTCATCGCCAGGTACTCGGGGCGCTTCTGTTCGCCCTTCAACAGATCGACATCGACCGCCTCGAACGGCAGGCCGAGCAGTGACAGGAACAGGCGCACGCGGTGGGCGTGACCCGAGATCGGGTGGTGGTAGAGGCGGATCGGGTGCATGGCATCTGGGTGAGGGTTGCGACGGGTTGAACCATAGCCAGCACACGAGCGCAGCAGAATCCCCGCGGCGCGCACTTGATAATTTCGCGCAGAGGAATGACACGATGGACAAGCTCGAAGGCATGCGCATCTTTGTGGCGGTGGCCGACGCTCGCGGCTTCGCGCCCGCGGCGCGTGGGCTCGGCCTGTCACCGCCGGCGGTGACACGCGCCATCGCCGCGCTCGAAGCGCGTGTGGGTGCGCAGCTCTTGCGGCGCAGCACCCGCAGCGTGGCGCTCACCGAAGCCGGCGCGCGTTTTCATGCCGATTGCAAACGCATCCTGGCCGAGATCGACGACGCCGAGGCCTCGGCGAGCGGCGCCCACAGCGTGCCGCAAGGCTTGCTGTCGATCACCGCGCCGGTGATGTTCGGTCGTCTGCACGTAGCGCCGGTGTTGCTCGACTTCCTGGCGCAGCAGCCGCAGCTCAAGGCGCGCAGTTATTTCAGCGACCAGATCGTGCACCTGCTCGACGAAGGTTTCGACGTGGCGGTGCGCATCGCCCACCTGCCCGACTCGGGCCTGACCGCGTTGCGCGCGGGCCATGTGCGGCGTGTGGTGGTGGCCTCGCCGCAGTACCTGGCCGAGCACGGGGTGCCGCGCACTCCGGCCGACCTGGCGCAGCACCACGGGGTGGGTTTTTCGCAGCATGGCTCGGTCAGCGCCGCGTGGGTGTTCTACCCGCCGGGCCAGGGCAGCTCAAGCTCGGGCGAGACCGCCCACCCGCAGATGCAGATGGTGACCAATGCGGGCGAGATGTCGATCGCGGCGGCGCTCGCCGGCCACGGCTTGGCGCGGGCCTTGTCGTACCAGGTGGCGGCTGACGTGTTGGCGGGGCGCTTGCAGGTGGTGATGGCCGACCATGAGCCGCCGCCGATTCCGGTGCAGCTCGTCTATGCCGAAGGGCGCAAGGCGGCCGCCAAGGTGCACCGGTTTGTCGAGTTCGCGTTGGAGCGCTTGCGCGCGCAGCCGGTGCTCAACGGGCGATTGATCTGGCCCGATCCAGCATGAAAAAAGCCCGGGCCGAGGCCCGGGCTGAAAGGTGAGGCAGCAGCGCCCCGGAGATCAGTCTCTTGGTGTTGTCAGCTGGCAGTTCCTGATGCGGAAGATGTCATACGCGAGCTTGGCCGTGTTGCGGGCCGTCATGGCCCAGATCGTTTCTTGCGGGTTGAGGCCCAGGCTGGTCGGGAACACCGACGCGTCGTGCACCGACAGGTTGGTGACCTGGTGGTGGCGGCCGTTCGGGTTGACCACGCCCTTGGTCGGGTCGGCCGACATGCCGCAGCCGCCCATCTGGTGAGCCGAGTTCAGGCGCACACGGCCGGTCGTCATGACGAGCGCGTCTGCCGCAGCCTGGAACGAGGCGTTGTCGGCGTAGCCCGGCGTGGCAGCGTCGATGTGGCCGATGAAGACACGCGCCGCGCCGGCCGCAAAGTGCACCGCCCCCTGGGATTTGATCGACTGGCGAATCGACTCCAGCACAGTGCTGCTCAGCGGGTAGTCCAGACCTGGCGAGCCATCGGCGCGCAGTTGCACGGTACCGCCCACGCTGTCCGCCATGAAGCCGTCGCGCACGAACGAGATCGTGACGCCGTACTTGTTGAAGTTCTTCATGAGCGTGGCGTGCTGCTCGCCGAAGTAGGTCGGCCCACCGGCCACCAGCACCGGGTGCAGCGGCGCGACTTCGAGCTTCCAGCCGGGCGTGCCGGTGAGCGGCACGTTGTCCAGGTAGTGGTCGGAGTAGATCGATTGCGGCAGGCCGGCGTGTGCGGCGATGTCACGCTCGTACAGCCCCCCCACCGAGGCGCTCGGGTGCAAGAAGGTGCGCTTGCCCAGCGTGCCGTGCGGGTCGGGCGCGCCCGAGCGCATCAGCAGCGCGGGGCCGTTGATGGCACTCGTGGCCTGCACGTAGTGCTTGGCCTTGATCGTGACCTTGCGGCCGCTGGGCTTGAGGCCTGCCGGATCCAGCGCGTCGCAGACGATGCCCGTGATAGCGGTCTTGGCGGCGTTGAAGGTGTAGGTCTGTGCACGCAAGCGGGTGTAGAGCGTGGCACCCAGCGACATGGCGACGGGCAGGCTGGTGACCAGCATCGACTGCTTGGCGTTGATCGGGCAACCCAGGCCGCAGTAGCCGAGTGCCGCGCAACCCTTGACGTTGGGCGAGATGGTGTTCCAGCTCAGGCCCAACCGCGACAGGCCCGTCGACAGGATGGCGTTGTTGCCATTGATCTGGCCGCCCCAGGGCTGGATGCTCAGGCGCTTTTCAACGGCGGCAAACCACGGGTCCATCTTGGCCCGGGTGTACTCGGTCAGGCCAAAGATGCGCTGCCAGTGCTCGAGCACAGGCGCCGAGGTGCGGAAGCTGGTCGCCCAGTTGACGGTGGTGCCGCCGCCGACGGTGCGCCCCTGCAGGATGCCGACGCCGCCGTCCAGCGTGCGACGTGCCAGGTTCTCCTGGTACATCTGCGGGTAGGCCTCGGATTCCTTCATGTTGAAGTCGCTCGACGACTTCAGCGGGCCTTCTTCGATCAGCACCACCTTGAGGCCGCTGGCCGCGAGCATTTCGGCGGTGAGGCCGCCGCCTGCGCCGGTGCCGATGATGGCCACGTCGAAGGTGACAGTCCGGTCAGCGGTGAGGGTGGAGGCGTCGATGACTTTCCAGCCGGCGCGCTTGCCGACGACCCAGGGGTCGACGGGCTTGCGGGTTGGCTTGGAGATGATTTGGGGGATGGTCATGAGTGGTCTGCCTTTTTAAGCGAACGTCGGCGGGCCGGCGTAGCCGATGCCTGGCCAGTTGGTCGGATTCGAATAGAACGCGTTGGGGATGAGACCCATGAACGCGCTGAAGATCGAGCGCTGGCTGGCGACCTGGCTGACCCGAAGGCCCTCGAGCAGGGCGGCCAGATAGGCCGGCGGCATGGCTTCCCAGGTGGCAGGAAAAGCGGGGTTGAAGATCTGCGGGCCTGCCTTGAGCGTGTTGAACAGGCCCACGATGCCGGCCTGGTTGAGCGGCGGGTAGTTGCTGACAATCTCGCCGGCGCGCTGAGCGGTCAGGTTGATCGAGGCTTGGCGGGCGGTGGCGTCGACTGGCAACGCGCTGTTGCCCAGGATCACCGGAACCCAGACCCGCACGATGGCCAGCGAGGCTGCATCGAGTGCCGAGACGGGCGGCACCACCTGAGCGTGCGCTTCGCTCTGGCCAAAGCCTCCCAGTGCCAGTGCGGTACTACCGGCCACACCTGTGGCCAATAAGTCTCTTCGTTTGATCATTGCTTCTCTCCTTATTGATTTACAAGCCGCACAAACGCACAGCTGTGCAAATATTAAGCATGCAGATGACAAAACGATGAGGGAAAACGCCAGGAGCCGCTGAATCCGAGGGATTAATCAGACGAGTGTGCTAAAAAGTCACACAAAACGGGGTTTGGCGGGGTCTTGTGCGCAGCAGCATCGCCCTCGACGGCGGTTTTGCCTCCCCGGGCGGAGGCCCTGGTCGGGCTAGGAGCGCTCGAATTCGGGCTCGGCCTCGTCGGCCCACAGCACCTGGTTGCGCCCGCCGCGCTTGGCCACCAGCAGGCGGTCGTCGGCCGCCTTGAGCAGGTGCTCCATCGACTCGCGCTCTTGCAGCGTGGCCAGGGAATCGGCCACCCCGGCCGAGAAGGTGTTGGCCGTGAGCGAGCCGGTCTCAAAGTGAAAGGCCTTGCGCCGCCAGGCCTGCAGCAGGCCCAGCACCTTGCGCTGCGCCTCGAAGGCGCTGCTGCCCGGCATCAGCAGGCAGAACTCTTCGCCACCGAAGCGGAAGGCCAAGTCGCTCTGGCGCGTGTTTTCGTTCAGCAGCGAGCCGAAAGCGGCCAGCAGCGTGTCGCCGGCCACGTGGCCGTGGCGGTCGTTGACGGCCTTGAAGTGGTCGAGGTCGATGATGGCCACCGCCAGCGGCTGCTGCTCGCGCCGCGCCTGCGCCAGCATCTGCGGCAGCACGTCGTTGAGGTGGCGGCGGTTGAACAGGCCGGTGAGAAAGTCGCGCGTGGCCTGTTTCTCGAGCTCGGCCTGCAAGGCCTGCACTTCGTCGATCTTGTGCGAGAGCTGGGCGTTGATCGCCTCCAGTTCGGCGCGTGCACGCTCGGTGGCCAGGCGGCGGGCTTCGATCTCATCGAGGTTGTGCTGCAGGCGGCGCAGCTCGGTTTGCAGTGACGCCGCCTGGTAGCGTGCGCGAGACGCCTGGTTGCCGCGCTCGAGCTGGCAGCGCTGCCAGGCTCGCAAGGCGGCCAGCGCAGCGGCGGTGTTGCCCAGGTGCTCGTGCATGTCGGCCAGGGCGTGGTGGAACAGGCAGTGCACACGCAGGCTCAAGCCGTCCTGCTCGGCGTCCAGAAGAGTCGGTTGAGCTTGCGTCAACAGCGCCACGGCCTCGGGCAGATGCTGGTCTGCGCGCAGGATCTCGGCAGTGGCCACCACCAGCGTGATGCGCTCGTCGGGCACCCTCACGCCATGGTCTTCGTCACGGGCGCGCTCGACCAGCTGGCGGCCGAGCGCCAGGTCGCCGGCGCGCAAGGCGGCCAGCCCCATGCTCTCGAAGTTGGCGTTGGTGCTCCCGCGCCCGCTCTCGTCGGCCGGCAGCTGCAAGAGGCGATGGATGTCAGGCAGCGCCTCCTGGGCACGGCCCAGGTCGGTCAGGCAATGCACGCGGTTGATCAGCAGCACGCTCATCAGGCGCGCGTTGTTCAGCTGCGAGCCGCGCGCTATGCCTTCCTCGATGTAGGCCAGCGCCTGCTGGTGCTCGCCGAGCTGGATCAGCTCGTGCGCCAGGTTGCAGTACAGCACCACCTCGAAGCCGTTGCCTCGGACGGGCCGCGCCTCATGCAGTGCCTGGTACATGTAGGCAAAGGCCTGCTCCGACACACCCAGCGACGAGTAGCAACCGGCGATCACGTTGAGCAGCATGCCCAGCTCGTCGCGCTTGAGGACGCTCAGTCCCTCGCCGCGCAGCGGCAGCACGCGCTCCAGTGACTCGCGGTACTTGGCCTCGCGCCAGAGGCAACGCGCAATGCCCACCTCGGCCAGCAGGTGGCCGGCGCGGTCCTGCGTGGTGGCAAAGAAGCCCTGTGCCAATGACAGCTCGTGGGCCGAAGTCTGCGGGGTCGAGTACCACATGAGGTGGAAGCCGCGCACCAGGCGGGCCCAACCCTCGGCGGCCGTGTCGCTGCTTTCCTGGGCGCGTGCCAGCGCCTGATCGGCCAGCGCGATGCAGCGCTTGGAGTCGCGGTAGAGCAACTTCCACGCACGGCGCGCCAGAGTGAGCGCAGCGGACGCGGCAGAGGGAGTGGACGTCGACGGCATGACCGCGAATTCTCCGCGTTTTCGCCTCGGGTCGAAATGGCTTGCTCCACGCCGGCCTTGCCAGTCGCTCAGAGGGGCTTCTTAGCGTGAATCGCTCGCGCCATCAGCCGATTCAGTGCCTTCCCCGCCCCTCGCCGTATGGCCGAAGAGGCGGACACATGTCCTTCGGCGGTGCGGATGGCGGTCGCGAGTTCGTCGGCTTCTGCCGACGAAACCGCCGCGATGGCTTGCCGTGCAAGGAGATAGGCCGGTTGGGGAACGAAGAGCGCGCCGCGGCTCAACCAAGCCCCGGTCACTTCCACACCAGCTCGGACCCTGACGACAGATGCGCGCTGCTCTTTCAACTCGAGGCCTTGAATGGCGACGCTGCGCCGTATCGTTTGAAAAAAGCTTTCGGTGATTCTGTTCCCTGAGATCGTGAGGTCGTCGAAGTAGGCGGTGAAGCGAAGCCTGTGTTGGCGGCTGAGCGCATCCAGTCGATCAAACATCTTCTTGTGTACCCAGAAGCTGAGCAGTGGACTCAGCGGGCTGCCCATGGCAAGCCGGCCTTCGCGGGTGCAAAGCCTGGCGAGCAATCTCGCCAGATCTCCCGCCATCTGCAGTTCGTGGTGAAAGAAGGCGACCACGTGTGAATACGTTGTCGACTCGTAGAACTTCCTGATGTCGGCCTTCACCAGGTGGCGCTGGCCCGAATGGGCAGCCGCGTTGGTGACATGAGAGCGTCTGCGGGTGGCGGAGTGCAAGTACGGTGGGCGTCTGACTCGGTCGAAGAATCGCAACAGGCGCTGGTGAAGCAGCAGCGTCGTCTTGAGGGGTGGGCTGACATTGCGGGTTTTGCTTCTCGGTCCCGGCTTTCGGACCACGCGCATGGGCGCAAAGGCCGGGTGAAGGCACTCTTGACGCAACTGTCCCACCGTGAGGCGCAACAACTTGGCCAGTTCGTGGATGCTGGTCAACCGAAAGAAGGGGGAGCTTTCAAGAGCGTAGGGGTCGCGTGGGGTGTTCACGCGGCGTTTCGCTCGTGTTGCAGGACGGATCTGAGTGAGGGAGTGTGCTTCCAATGAACTTCTAGAGCCATGTCATTGCCACCTGGATCGACACGCTGATCAGATGCAAGATGGCAGTTGCCATCCGGACCAGTTCAGTGTGCTTCCACCGACGTGGCTTGCGTTCCTCATGGTTGCGTCGCGTCGCAGCGGCAGCTCGATACTTCTTTCTCATGTGCACTCCAGGTTGAACCCGTGGCGAGATGCCAACGGGTCCGGAATCAACCAAGAGCTCTGTGCGCGACAACACTCCCTTCGCCAGACACCTGCCCCAAAGCGCTCCGACGCGAGGGGCTCGTGAGGTAGAAAGTTTCCTTTCCGCAGTCCCGAAGGACCAGTGACTACATCCGGAATCTAAGACGGCTGCCGAACGAAAAATACCGCCGACCCGACGGGAAGCACAGGGGACTTCCCCGGAGATCCAGCTACATGCTTCGCCGGTACTGCCCACCCACTTCGAAAAGCGCATTCGTGATCTGCCCGAGCGAACACACCCGCACCGCGTCCATCAGCACCTCGAACACGTTGCGGTTGTCGATCACGGCCTGCTGCAGGCGCTTGAGCATGGCCGGTGACTCGCTGGCGTGCGCGGCATGGAAGGCCGCCAGGCGCTTGAGCTGCGACTGCTTTTCATCATCGGTCGAGCGTGCCAGCTCGATGTGCTCGGGCACCAGGTCGCCGTGCGGGTTGCGGAAGGTGTTGACGCCAATGATGGGGTACTCGCCGGTGTGCTTGAGCATCTCGTAGTTCATGCTCTCTTCCTGAATCTGGCCGCGCTGGTAGCCGGTTTCCATCGCACCCAGCACACCGCCGCGTTCGGCGATCTTCTCGAACTCCTTCAGCACCGCTTCTTCGACCAGCTCGGTCAGCTCGTCGATGATGAAGGCGCCCTGGTTGGGGTTCTCGTTTTTCGCCAGGCCCCACTCGCGGTTGATG
>NZ_JADMJX010000065.1:14220-35985 GCF_018780185.1 Rhizobacter sp. | reverse complement strand
AGCTCCATCGGCCCGGTCTGGTTGTCGAAGCCCCAGGCACCCAGCTCCAGCGCGCGGGCATAGGCCTTGTTGGCGTCTTGCACCCGGAAGGCCATGGCGCACACGCTCGGGCCATGCAGGCGCGCAAACCGTTGGGCAAACGAGTTGGGCTCGGCGTTGACGATGAAGTTGACCCCGCCTTGCCGGTACAGCGTCACGTTCTTGTGGCGGTGGCGGGCGATGGGCTTGAAGCCCAGGGTCTCGAAGAGTTGGCCCAAGGCCACGGGGTCGGGTGCGGCGTATTCGACGAATTCGAAACCGTCGGTGCCCATGGGGTTGTCCCAGGGGGTGAATTGCATGGTGTGCTCCTGATCGCTCTGTTTGAGCTAGGCAGGATCTTAGTTTCTCGTCTGGCGGCCATTTTGCAAGACCGCTTTTCCCGGGGTGGCTAAGTTCGCGCCGTCTCAGGCGTCCAGCTCGCGCACGAACTTCATCGTCGCCGCCAGCGACAGGTTGAGCAGCTGAGACAGCTCAGCGATGTCGTCGGGGATGGCCGCGTTGTCCCAGTCAACGGCGGTGTGACGCGCCAGGCGGATGGCCAGCACCACGCTCTTCACGCTGGGGTGGTCGGTGTGGCGGTCGTCGGTGATGCGGATCAGCAGCTCGGGCAGCGTCCAGGCCTTCATCAGCGCCTGTTGCAGCTCGGCGAGGTCGACGTTCAGCAGCTTGATCTGTGCGGCGCGCGAGCGCAGCGTCGGGTCGGCCTTCTGGGCCGCGAGCAACTGCAGGGCGAGCACGGGGCCGTGGCACCACAGCAGCATCTCGGCAAAGTCGTGCAGCAGCGCCGCCTCGTAGATCACCGCGGCGTCGTGGTCCATGCGGTGAATGGCGAACGCGAGGGCAAAGCGGGCGGCCCGGTGGGCGCGCCGCATCACCTCGTTCAGGCCTTGCAGCGCCTCGGGCTGGTCGGCCAGGCGGTCTTCGATGGTGGGTTGCACCCCAAAGGCGCCGAAGAAGGGCGAGATGCCCATCAACACCACGGCAGCGGTGACGGTCTCCACGTCGGTGACGAGCCGCGGCGGGCGGTGCGCGGCGGCGTAGGCCAGCACCTTGAGCGTCATCAGTGGGTCGTCGGCGACCATTTCGCCGATCAGGTTGGCGTCGACGTCGTCTTCGTTGGCGCGCATCGCTTCGAGTGCATCCGATGTGTTGCCCAGCACCGGAATCTCGGCCTGGCGGAAGTAGCTCACCCAGGCTGCCAGGTCACGCAGCGGCTGCGTGAGCGGGGCAAGTACAACAGGGGTGGCGGGCGTGGTCACGGTACAAAGATCCGGGGGGAGGTCGTACCGGGGTTATCGGCTGCTGCGCGGGTCGACTTGAATCGGCCGACTTGAATGTGGGCCTATTTGCCGCCGAGCTTCGCCTTCACGTCCAGCCCGACGCGTTTGTTGACGAACTGCAGCGTGGCCACTTTCGACAGATCGACCTCGCCGGCCTTGTACAGCCCGGCCTTCACCATCTGCGCATAGAAGTCTTGAATGCGCGCCTGGTTCATCGCGCCGATGCCGCCTTGCAACGCCTCACCCGAATCGACGATGCCCTGCTGCTTCATCAGCGCGACCGAGGCCTCCATCTCCGCCAGTGTCATCTCCGGGTTGTCTTTCATCATCAGCGCGGCCGCGGCCTTGCGGTCGCCGTAGAGGTAGTGGACCCAACCGAGCGCCGAGGCGTCGACAAAACGCTGCACCAGATCAGGCTTGTTCTTCACCGTGTCGGCACGCGCCTCGATCAGCGTCGAGTAGGTGCTGAAGCCATGGTCGGCCAGCAGGTGCACCACCGGTTTGAACTTGCCCTGGTTTTCGACGTAGATGGGCTCGGCCACCGAATACCCCTGCTGAATCGACTTGGGGTTGGCGAGGAAGGGGCCGAGGTTGTAGTTGTAGGGCTTGAGCACTTCGTCCTTGAAGCCGTGGGTCACCTTGAGCCACTGCCACCAGCTGAACTGGCCGTCTTTGGCGATCAGCGCCACCGGCGCGTTTTTCAGCGCGGCGAAGTTCTCGTAGCCCTGGCCCGGGTGGGCGATCAAGGCCTGCGGGTCTTTCTGGAAGATGGCCGACACCACCACGGTCGGCACGCCGTTTTTCACGTTGTCGAAGCTGTGCAGCAGGTTGCCCGTCATCAGGAAGTGAATGCGCCCGGCCGGCAAGAGCGGGCGGTTGTTGACCTGCGGGCCGCCTTGCTGGATGGTGACGTCGAGGCCGTACTTCTTGTAGGTGCCGTCGGCCACCGCCTGGTAGAAGCCACCGTGCGCGGCCTGCGCTTTCCAGTTGGTGGCGAAGGTGACCTTGTCTTGTGCGACGGCGTGGCCGGCGGCCACGGCGAGCGTGATGAGAGCGAGGCGATTCAGCATGCGGTGACTCCGGGTCAGTCGAAACGAGGGGACTCCACCGCATGCCAGCGCCCGAGCAAGGCGCGCGACAAGGCGTTGAAACCCCAGAAGATCATCACGCCGGTCAACACCAGCAGCGTGAGTGCGGCAAACATCTTGGGTGTCTCGGTGCGAAAGCTCGCCTCCAGGATGCGTGAGGCGAGGCCCGTTTCGCGGCCTGCGGCGCCCGCCACCATCTCGGCGGTGACGGCGCCGATCAGGCTCAGGCCGCCGGAGATTTTCAGCCCCGCCACGAAGTAGGGCAAGGCGCTCGGCACCAGCAGCCAGCGCAGGCGTTGCACAGGCGTGGCGCGGTAGAGGCGAAACAGGTCGCGCAAGTTGGCATCGGCCGCACGCAGGCCGATCACGGTGTTGGACAGGATGGGAAAGAAAGCCACGATCCAGGCGCACAGCAAGAGCGCGGCGGTGGTGCTCTCGACATAGATCAGGATCAGCGGCGCCACCGCGACGATGGGCGTCACCTGCAACATCACCGCGATGGGAAAGAGCGCGGTCTCGACCGGCCGCGACAGTGCAAACACCGCCGCGATCAACACCCCGCCGGCGCAGGCCAGCAGCAGCGCGCCGAAGGTGATCTTGAGCGTGAACCACCAGCTGCCGGCGAGCGAGCCGAAGTTGAGCCACAGCGTTTGCAGCACCAGGCTGGGGGCGGGCAAGGTGTAGTGCGGGATCTGGGCGACGCGAACCAATGCCTCCCACGCGGCAATGAGCACCAGCAGCGTCAGAAGCGGGGTGAGGCGCTGCATTGTCATGCGCTGGCGTGCGCCGATTCGAGTGCCTGTGTGATCTCGGCGCAGGCCTGGGCGTAACGTGTCGACGTGCGAAACGCACTGCTGCGTGGGTAGGGCTCGTCGATCACGACTTCGGCGAGCACCCGCCCGGGTCGTGCGCCCATCACCAGCACACGCTGGCTCAGGAACACCGCTTCAAACACGCTGTGGGTGACGAACAGCGCTGCCAGCGGCCGCGCCTGCCACCAGTGCAGCAAGTCGTCGTTGAGCTTCTGGCGGGTGAACTCGTCGAGCGCGGCGAAGGGCTCGTCCATCAGCAGCACGCGTGGTTGGGTGACCAGCGCGCGTGCGATCGAGGCGCGCATCTTCATGCCGCCGGACAGCTCGGCGGGGAAGGCCTGCGCGAAGTCCTTCAAGCCGACCGACTGCAGTGCGGTGTGGATTCGCTCAGCCGCTCGCGCGCGTCGCACACCGGCCAGCCGCAGCGGCAGCCACACGTTGTCGAACACGCTGGCCCAGGGCATCAGGGTGGCGTCTTGAAAAACGTACGCGGTATCGGCGGCTGCGTCGGCCGCGAGGGCCGGCGCGGTGATGGCGCCGCCCGTGGCGGGCTCCAAGCCGGCGGCCAAGCGCAGCACCGTGCTCTTGCCGCAGCCCGAAGGCCCGAGCAAGGCCACGAACTCGCTGGCGCCGACCTGCAGCGAGACGTCGTGCAGCGCGACCAGCCCGCTGGGAAAGCGCTTCTCGACGTGTTCCAGGCGGATGACGGGCATGCGGGTCACAGCGACAGCACGTGCCCTTCGCGTGCTGGCACCTGGTTGTCCAGCAGCGCCAGGTAGGTTTTCAGCACGTCGGCCTGGCCTGCGCCGCGCACCACCTGCAGCCACGGCTGCTGCGCGTCGGTCACCGGTTTCATGAACGCCTGCCAGGCCTGCGCCGTGCGCTGCTGCAAGCCGGCGCCACCCCAGTCGGCAATGCGCTTTTGCGAGCGTGCAGGCGCAAAGAAGAGCACCGGCGCCGGCCCGGGCAGGCCCTTGCCGCTGCCGCGCTGCTCCCAGTGGGTGCCGCCCACGGCGCAGCTGTGCGCCAGCTGCTCATTGAAGTGGGTGTGGACGGCCAGGCGCACCGGCGCGCTGCCGCTGAAATCGATGTAGACGGTGCGCTGCGTGGCGTCGAGCGAAGGCAGCGCGTCGTAGCTCAGCACCCGGTCGTAGCAACCCAGGCTTTCGGTGAAGGCGATGTTGGCGGGCGAGGTGAGGCCGATGATCTTCAGGCCGCTTTTTCGCTGCGCGAGGCAGAAGGCCGTGCCATAGGCGGTCTTGCTCGACGCGCTGGACAGGATCACGGTGCTGGCGCCGAAGAAACCTTCGTCGGCCAGAAAGTCGTCGATCAGGAACGAGGTCATGAACAGCGGGCGCAGCAAGGCCTGCTGGGCTTCATGGCCAGCGCTGTAGCCGGGGTCGGTGCTGCAGCGGGTGTACTGGTTGTAGACGACGGCCAGGCCTTGGCGGTGCGCGGCACCGTCGACGAAGCCGCTCTCGCGCACCCGCTCCGGCTGCACCACCAGGTGGCTGCTCATCGGGAAGTAGCCGTAAAAACGCTCACCCACAGCCACACCCTCGCAGCGCGATTCGGTCACGTTGGCGAAGCCCCAGACCGGAATGCGGCCCCAGCCGTCGACGCCACTGGGGAAGAACTGCCAGTACTTCATCGAATCGCCGAAGGCGGCGTAGGTGATGTTGTTCGAGGTCAGCGCGAAGGCATCGATGTGCAGACGCACAGCGCTGTCGGCCAGCGGCGCCAGGGCGGTCTCATCGTCGATGAAGCGGGTCTCGCGCAGTTGATTGCGCTGCACGATGAAGCCGGTGGCCTGTGTCATGGGGTGTCCTCGGGGTGGCGACAGAGCCCAGAGGGTAACGCGGGTAACGCAGGTGTGTGGGGGAGCCGGCCCGATGGGCCGGCTCCAGGCGAGGGTCACAGACGCTTCACGCCGCTCAGGTAGCCGACGAGCTTGCCGTCGAGGTACAGCGCACCTTCGGGTGCACCGGATTCGGCATAGAACTCCAGCACCTCGGGGGCTCGCTGGACGGCGGGCACGACGGGCACGGCGAGGTGCTGCGCCAGGCGCGAGAGCGCGCTGCTGGTGCTGCTCAGGCCGGCGGCAAGCAGGCGGCGAAGCGGGTAGGTCCAGGGGGGCGTGACGGTGTCAGGGCGCCACGAAAGGGGTCTCAGGCTGGTCATGGTGTTGTCCTTCAGGGGCCGCCCGCTCGGTGGTTGGCGGGTGGGGCCGTGTGTTCATGGGCTGTCTTTGCTGTGGCTGAGCTGGTCGAGCTCGCGTCGCAGGGTGCGACCGGTTTGCTGACGCAGGGCGCCGCCGCGGGAGCGATGGCTGCCAGCGCGCCGGAAGTGGGCTGCGGCGACCAGCGGGTTGCGGGGCTTGGCGTTGGTGATGACGATGGTGGTCTTCATGAAAGGTCTCCTTGGCGGACACGTCCGCGACAAAAAACAAAACGGCCCGGGGCGGTGACGCAACCCGGGCCGTTTGAGGCTCTGCGTTCAGAGCACTCAGTGAGGCGATGCGCCGGGTGGCGCCTCCATGGCGCCGATGACTGCGAACGAGGCACGCGCGCAGCGCGGCTTCGTTGAATTCAGTGCACGGGTCAGCAACATGGGGCTCCGAAAAAGTGGTTGGTCGATCAGGGTGTCGTTGCGGTACGGGCTGGCTCCGCAACTTGCGCAGATGATAAACAAACGATTATCTTGCGCAAGAGGTCTTGCGCACTTTTTTCTAGGGGGTCACCCGAATCAGCCGAGATTCAGCGTTTGCGTTTGAGCGGCGCCACACCGGCCTGGGTGCGCACCCACAGGTCGGGGGGCTCGTCGGTCTTGGGGGCAGGGGCTGCGCCCTTGGGGGGCGCGGGCGGCGAGGGTGACAGCACCTCGCTCAGCAGGTCGAGCAGCCGCGTGCGGGCGCGTTGCGGGTGGCGGCGGTAGTAGGTGAGCACCAGGCCGACGATGAAACGTTCGTCGTCGTCTTGCGGCACGGTGCGCACCGAGTCGTCGTCTGCCGGGCGTTGCGGGGCGGCGGTGGTGGTGGCCGATGTACCGTGCGGCACGTCCATCCAGCCCACCGGTTTGTGGCACAGCTGCTCGAACTGCCGAGCCAGGCGCTCGCCGATCTGCCGCGAGCGGCCCTTGATCTGGCTCCAGTAGCTGGGCTGGATCTGCAGGCGTTCGGCGAAGCGGCCTTCCAGGCCGCGCAGCGTGGCGGCATCGGGGTGTTTGACTGTTGCTCGGACGAACTCATCAAACAAGGCCAGCGCGTTGTCCAGACGCGTCTGAGCCACATCACGGGGGCCGGTGTGCATGGGCGCGATGATAAAGCTTCGTTGACCACCGCTTGCCTAAAATGGCCGGCTGTTGTCGCCCTCTGGAACACCCCCCATGACCACGCTCGGAACCCCTTTGTCCCCCTCGGCCACCAAGGTCATGCTGCTTGGCAGCGGTGAGCTGGGCAAGGAGGTGTTGATCGCCTTGCAGCGCCTGGGAGTCGAGACCATCGCCGTCGACCGCTATGAGCACGCGCCTGGTCATCAGGTGGCACACCACGCGCGCACCATCACCATGAGTGACCCAGCCCAGCTCAAGGCCCTGATCGAGGCCGAGCGCCCGCACCTGGTGGTGCCCGAGATCGAGGCCATTGCCACGCCGATGCTCGAAGAGTTGGAAGCGGCCAGCACCGTGCGCGTCATCCCCACCGCCCGCGCCGCGCGCCTCACGATGGACCGCGAAGGCATTCGCCGTTTGGCCGCCGAAACGCTGAAGCTGCCGACCAGCCCCTATGTCTTCTGTGATTCGCTGGACGAGCTTCAGGCGGCGATCGACCAGGGCATCGGCTACCCCTGCATCGTCAAGCCGGTGATGAGCAGCTCGGGCAAGGGCCAGAGCAAGATCGACGGCCCCGGTGATGTCAAAAAGGCGTGGGACTACGCCATGGCCGGCGGCCGCGTCAGCCATGGCCGCGTGATCGTCGAAGGTTTCATCGACTTCGACTACGAGATCACCCAGCTCACCGTGCGCGCCGTTGGCGCCAACGGGCAGATCGAAACCCACTTCTGCGAGCCGATCGGCCACGTGCAGGTCAGCGGCGACTATGTCGAGAGCTGGCAGCCGCACCGCATGCCACCGGCCGCGTTGCAGCGCTCGCGCGAGATTGCCAAGGCCGTGACCGACAACCTCGGTGGCCAGGGCCTCTTTGGCGTGGAGCTGTTCGTCAAGGGCGAGGCGGTCTGGTTCAGCGAGGTCAGCCCACGCCCGCACGACACCGGCATGGTGACGATGATCACGCAGTGGCAAAACGAGTTCGAGCTGCACGCACGCGCCATCCTCGGCCTGCCGGTCAACACCACGCTCAAGAGCCCGGGCGCGAGCGCCGTGGTCTACGGGGGTGTCGACGCCCAAGGCATCGTGTTCGATGGCGTCGACGAGGCGCTGCGGGTGCCCAACACCGAGCTGCGCCTGTTCGGCAAGCCCGAGAGCTTCATCAAGCGCCGCATGGGTGTGGCGCTCGCTTTTGATGCCGACGTGGAGGTCGCGCGCCACAACGCCAAGGCCGCAGCGGCCAAGGTGAAACCGCGGGCGGCGTGACCCCGCTTGTTGCTTGAGACGCTTGTTTGGCGACGCTCGCGTGCGGTATGTCACAGCGCCGTCGCAGTTGGCGCACACAAGCGGGCTGATGCTCGGTACGCTTCTGATCTTGCGCGGCCGGCGCCAGATCTGTGCCGGAGTGCAACGCTCGCAAAGGGCTCACGATGAACATGATGGAAATCGCTTCGGCACTGCTCGCGGCACTGCTGGGGGCCGTGCTCGGTGGCACGTTGACGTGGCGCGTGGTCGGCGTTCGCGCCAAGGCCCGCCATGCGCGGCTGGTGGCCGCTGCGCGCGAGCAGCTGACAGCGAGCACGCAAAACCTGCGTGCCGTCAACGCCCGCTTGCAGGCCGAGCTGGAAAAAGAACGCACCGCCGCGCAACAGCGGCAGATGGCGTTTGCCGCCGAGCAACGCTCCTCGGTCACACGGCTGGAGGGGCAGCTGCGCTTTGCCTATGCCGAGATCGACCGCCTGAATGCGGGCACGCGGGGCCCGGGCGCCGCACCGAGTGATGGCGTGACCGATGGCAGCGGCTTCGCGCTGACCCGCCCTTTCGAGAGGTAAGCCCCCCACTCCCCGCCGGTCCGCTGCGGGGTGTTTTGCCCAGCCCCCTTTGTTAAACTCACGCCCCCCGCTAACGAGCCGCGCACGCATGACCTCTCCTCAAACCGACCTCCAGCGCGAAGTGGCTGCCCTGCTCGTCGAATCGCTCAACCTCGAGATCACCCCCGAGTCGATCGACCCGCAAGCGCCGCTCTACGGCGAAGGCCTGGGCCTGGATTCGATCGACATCCTCGAGGTGGCCCTGGTGGTGTCGCAGCGTTATGGCTTCCAGCTGCGCTCCGACGACCAGGACAACGTGCGCATCTTCACCTCGCTGGCCAGCCTGACCGACCACATCGCTGCCAACCGCGTCGGTTGAGGCCGGCATGCAGCTGCGCATTGCTGCCCGTGTTGCCGCCTTTGCCCTGGCCAGCGCCGGCTACGTGGCGGCATCGCACTGGCTGATGACCCGCACGCAGGCCTCGACCTGGAACGTGGTCGGGGTGTTGAGCCCCATGCTGCTGATCGTCGCCATCGGCGCCTGGCGCAGCGGTCACCGCTGGGTGGGGGGCTGCGCCGCGCTGGCACTCGCCGTGCTGTGCGGGCAGGCCCTTCTGGGCATCCAGGTGTCGTCGCATGTGCTCTACCTGGCACAGCACGCCGGGATCAACTTCTTCCTTGCATTGTTCTTCGGCAGCACGCTGCGCCCCGGCCACACACCGCTCATCACCACCCTCGCGCTGCGGGTGCATGGCGGCCACATCTCGCCGGGCCATGCCGCCTACACCCGCAAGCTGACCCTGCTGTGGGCGCTCTTCTTCACCACCATCGTGTTGATCTCACTGGGGCTGTTTGTCGGTGCCAGCTTCGACACCTGGGCCGTGTTCGCCAACCTGGTGACCCCGGTGGCCACCGGGGTCATGTTCGGCGGCGAGTTCCTGATCCGCTACCGCCTGCACCCGGAGTTCGAGCGTTCGACCGTGGCCGACGCCATCCGCGCCTACATGCACACCGCCAAACCCTCGGCGCCGAAGGTGCCGCAGTGAGCACTTCGCCGCTCATCTGGGCCGACGACCTGTCGGTGCCGATCGCCTGGCACGCCGGCCAGCCGATCTCGCGCCGCCAGTACCTGGCCGACGTGCGCCACCTGGCCGCGCGCCTGCCCGAGGCCGGCGCCATGCTCAACCTGACTGGCGACCGGTATCGCTTTCTGGTCGGCCTGGGTGCCGCCCTGGTGCGGGGACAAAACAGCCTGCTGCCGCCCAACCACACGCCCGACATGATCGAGCGCCTGCGGGGGCTCTACCCATCGATCTACGTGCTGACCGACCTGGTCGACTACGAATCGGCCCTGCTCGTGCTGCGCCACCCCGATGAACACGCTGCCCTGCATGGCGACGCCACCGTGCCGCTGATCGACGACAGCGCCGACGCCGTGCAGGTGCTCACCTCAGGCTCGACCGGCGCGCCGGTGCCGCATGCCAAGGCATGGGGTTTTCTGCGCCTGGGCGCGCGTGCCGAAGCGCAACGCCTGGCCGAGGTCATGGGGCGCCCATCGCTGGCCGGTGTGACGGTGGTGCCCACGGTGCCCTCACAGCACATGTTCGGCTTCGAGTCGACGGTGTTGCTGGCCATGCTCGGCGGCGCGGCGGTCGACACCGAGCGGCCCTTCTATCCGGCCGACATTGCTGCCGCCCTGGCGCGTGCGGCCCGCCCGCGCATGCTGGTGACGACACCCTTCCACTTGAAGTCGTTGCTCGACTCGGGCGTGGACTTGCCGGCCATCGACCTGACGCTGTGCGCCACCGCGCCGCTGTCGCCGCAACTCGCCGCCCGTGCCGAAGCCGCGCTGGCCTCGCCGCTGATGGAGATCTACGGCTGCACCGAAACCGGCCAGGTGGCCACCCGCCGCACGGTGAAGGGGGCCGAGTGGCAGGTGTTCGACGGCGTGCACATCAGCGGCAACGGCGAAGCCTCGGTGGCGCAGGGCGGCCATGTGCCGCTCGCCACCACGCTGGCCGACGTGCTGGAGGTCATCACCCCGACGAGCTTTCGCCTGCTCGGGCGCTCCAACGACCTCATCAACGTCGCCGGCAAGCGCAGCTCGCTCAGCCACCTCAACTACCACCTCAACGCCATCGAGGGCGTGCGTGACGGCGCCTTCTGGTTGCCGACCGACGTGCCGGCCGACGGGGTGGTGCGCCTGATCGCCTTTGTGGTGGCGCCCGATGTGCCCGCGCAGGAGCTCAGCAAGCGGGTGATTGCCGCCATGCGCCAACGTGTCGACACCGCCTTCGTGCCGCGCCGCGTGGTGCCGGTGGCCGAGCTGCCGCGCGTGCCGGGCACAGCCAAGCTGCCTGCCGCCGCGTTTTCGGCCTGGGCCGAGCAGGTGCTGGCCGGCACCGCGCGGCGCTGAGTTCGCATGCACAGCGTGGACGTTCACATCGCGCCGGATCACCCGGCGTTCGCCGGCCACTTCCCCGGCCAGCCGCTGCTGCCGGGCGTGTCGCTGCTGGCCGAGGTGCTTGAAGTGGTGATGCGCGAGCCCACGCTGTCGGCGCGTGTCGGGCCGGCGCCGCGCATCGGTGTGGCCAAGTTTCTGGCGCCGGTGCGCCCCGGGGCCACGCTCACGCTGCGCTTCGACGACGGCCCGGGTGCGCTGCGCTTCGAGGTGCTGATGGGCGAGCGCCTGGCGGCGTCCGGCGCCTTCGAGCGGGTGTCGTGAGCACGCCGGCCAACCGCGGCGGCGGTGCCGCCTGGGCCGCCGAGCCCGAGCGCAGCCACCCCTGGATGCTGCAGCTCATCCGCTGGATCGCGCTCGGCGCCGGGCGCCGCGCCACGCGCCTGTTGCTGCACCCGATCACGCTCTACTTCGTGCTCTTCAACGGCAAGGCGCGGCGCGCCTCGTTCGACTACCTCGGCCGCGCGCTGAAGCGGCCGGCGCGGCTGCGCGAGGTCTACCACCACATCCACCACTTTGCGGCGACGGTGCTCGATCGCATCTACTTCTTGCAAGAGCGCTTCGACCAATTCGAGGTGTCCATCACCGGCGGCGGTGTGATCCACGTGCCGCTCAAGCAGGGCGAAGGCGTGATCGCCGTGGGCGCGCACCTGGGCAGCTTCGAGGCGCTGCGCGCCGACGCCCAGAACCGCGGCGAACGTGTGGCCATGCTCATGTACGAAGGCAATGCCCGCATGATCAACGCCACCCTGGCGGCCGTGGCGCCCAAGGCGCAGCTGCACACCATTGCGCTCGGCCAGCCCGGCGCCATGTTGAAGCTGCGCCACTGGCTCGACGAAGGGGGCATTGCCGGCCTGTTGGCCGACCGCACGCTGCCCATGCAGTCGGGCCGCTCGCGCCCGCTGTGGCTCAACTTCCTGGGCCAGCCTGCGCCGTTTTCCGATGGCCCCTTCCGCCTGGCGGCCATGTTGCAGCGCCGGGTGGTGTTTGTGGCCGGCCTTTACCATGGAGGCAATCGCTACGAGCTGCGCTTTGTCGAGCTGGCCGACTTTCGACACCAGGCTGGCGCAGCCCGCGAAGACACCGACCGGCTGGTGCACGAGACGCTGCTGCGCTACGTGGCGCTGCTTGAAGCCTTGTGCATCGAGTCGCCCTACAACTGGTTCAACTTCTACGATTTCTGGGCCACCGATGCCAAACCGAACGCCACGCACTGATGACACCCATGCACGACGCCGTGTGATGGCCCGGCTGACCGCACTGGTCGCCGTGGCCTTGCTCGCGCCGGGCGCGCATGCGCAGGCTGCGTTCGACCTGCCGCAGCTGACCACCTTGCTGGCCAAGGTGAAGAGCAGCGAGGCGGTGTTCACCGAAACGCGCATGGTCAGCATCCTGGCGCAGACGCTCGAATCGTCGGGCCGGCTGTCGTTCACCGCGCCCGACACCTTCGTGCGCGAAACACTCAAGCCGCGCCAGGAAAAGATGGCGGTGGTTGGCAACAACGTCACCTTGAGCTCGGGCAGCCGCAGCCGCACCGTGCCGCTCGATTCGGTGCCCGAGGCGGCCATCATCGTCGAGGCCCTGCGCGGCACGCTCACCGGCAACCGCCAGGTGCTGGAGCGCCACTTCGGCGCCACGGTGTCGGGCAGTTCACAGCGCTGGGTGCTGGAGCTGGTGCCCACCGAGCCGCGCTTGCGCGAGCTGGTGAGCTTTGTGCAGCTCAGTGGCCAGCAGGCGCTGGTGCGCGAGGTGACCATCGCCATGGCCGACGGTGACCGCTCGGTGATGAAGATCGCGCCGGTGCTCGCCGCGTCGCGTTCCGCCAGCACGCCGGCGACGAATTGAGCGTGCCGATGCCCGGCTTCGTGGTGCGCGCGCTCGCCCTGCTGCGGCGCGGGGCACTGCTGTTGTGGCTGGCCTGCGTGCTGGGGGCGGTCTTTGTGGCCGCGCGCACCACCTACGTCGCCGACCTGTCGGCGTTCCTGCCCTCGACACCCAGCGCCGAGCAGGCGGTGCTGCTCGACCAGCTGCGCAGCGGCGTGGCCTCGCGGCTGGTGCTGATCGGCATCGAGGGTGGCACGCCCGAGGCGCGCAGCGCGGCCTCGCGGCAGCTCGCCCAGGCCTTGCGCCAGAGCGGCCAGTTCGACGCGGTGCACAACGGCGACAACGCGCAGTTCGAAGCCACCGGCAAGTTCCTGTTCGACCACCGCTACCTGCTCAGCCCGGCGGTCGACGCGCATCGCTTCACGGCCGAAGGGCTGCGCGAGGGCATCGCCGACACCACCTCGCTGCTGGGCACACCGGCCGGCGCGGCGATCAAGCGGGTGATCCTGCGCGACCCGACCGGCGAGACGGTGCGCATGGCCGAGGCCATGTTGCCCGCGCAATCGCCGCGCAGCGACGGCGGCGTGTGGGTCTCGCGCACGGCCGAGCGTGCGGTGCTGATCGCCACCTCGAGCGCGCAAGGGGCTGACATTGACGCGCAGGAGCGCAACCTGCAGCTCGTGCGCGACAAGTTTGCCCCCCATGCAGCGCAGGGGCTCACGCTCGTGATGTCGGGCTCGGGCTCGTTTGCCGTGGCCTCGCGCGCCAAGATCAAGAGCGAGGTCGAGCGCCTGGCGGTGGCCGGCGCGGTGTGCATCGTCGGCATCTTGCTGTTGTCGTTCGGCGGCTCCGTGCGCACGCTGGCCAGTGCCGCCTTGCCGGTGGTGGTGGGCGTGCTCGCGGGCATTGCCGCCGTCAGCCTGGCGTTTGGCAACGTGCACGGCATCACGCTCGGCTTTGGCACCACGCTGATCGGCGAGGCGGTCGACTACGCGATCTACTACCTGATCCAGGCGCGGCCCTTGCCTGGCGCCGAAAAAGGCTCGGGGGCGCGGCGCTGGGTGGCCAACAACTGGCCGACCGTGCGCCTGGGTTTGTGGACCTCGATCTGCGGCTTTGCAGCGCTCTTGTTCTCGGGCTTCCCGGGCTTGGCGCAGCTGGGCCTGTTCTCGGTGGCCGGCTTGTGTGCGGCGGCCATCACCACCCGCATCGTGTTCCCCGTGCTCGCGCCCGATGGCGCGCCGGGTGTGGGTCTGAGGCAGCGCCTCGGGCAGTGGGTCGGCTGGTGTGCCGACACCTTGCCGCGCGCGCGCTGGCCCTTGTTGGCGCTGACCCTGGTGGCCGCCGTCACGCTGGCATGGCTGCCCTCGCCGTGGCGCGCCAACCTGGCTTCGCTGAACCCCGTGGGGCCTCAGATGATCCAGCTCGACGAGGCCTTGCGCCAGGACATCGGTGCCAACGACAACGGCACCATCGTCGCCGTGGCCGGCGCCGATGAAGCCGGCGTGCTGGCGAATGCCGAAGCCGCCGGCCAGCGACTCGACCGCCTGGTGGGCGATGGCGTGATCAGCGGCTACGAGTCGCCGGCGCGCCTCTTGCCCAGCCCGGCCACGCAGTTGCGCCGGCAAGCGGTGCTGCCCGAGGCCACCGTGTTGTCGGCCCAGCTGGCGCAGGCCACCGTCGACGGCCCGCTGCCGGCGGCCCGCCTGTCGGGGTTTGTTGCCGACGTGCAGGCGGCGCGCACCCAGGCTGTGCTCACCTCGGCCTCCTTGCAAGGCACGCCGCTCGCGCCGGTGCTGGCCGCGCAGCTCTTGCCCGGCGATGGAGCACGGCCGTGGCGTGCGCTGTTGCGTGTGCAGGCCGGCCCCGAGGGCGCCGATGTGAACAAGCTGCGCGCGGCCTTGGCCGACCTGCCCGGCACCCAGGTCGTCAACATTGCCGATGAGTTGAGCGGCATGTACACCCGCTACCTGCGCGAGGCCACGGTGCAGGCGCTGTTGGGCGCGCTGGCGGTCTGTGTGCTGCTCGCGCTGCACTTGCGCTCCTGGCTGCGCTTGCTGCGCATTGCGCAGCCCATCGTCGCCGCGGTGCTGATCGTGTTGGCGGTGATGAGCGCGAGCGGCATCGCGCTGGGCATCCTGCACCTGGTGGGGCTGTTGCTCACGGTGGCCATCGGCTCCAACTACGCGCTCTTCTTCGACCAGCTGCGCCACCAGCAAGAGGCGCAGCCCGCCGGCGCACCGATCACGGCCATCGACAACGACACTCTGGCCTCGCTGGCGCTGGCCAACCTGACCTCTGGCGTGTCGTTCCTCTTGCTCGCGTTTTCGAGCATTCCGGCGCTGTTTGCGGTGGGCCAGGTGGTGGCCCCCGGCATCTTGATCAGCCTGCTGTTGTCGGCCGCTTTCATCCCCGCGCCCAAGCGGTGATTTCCAGGGCCTGTGCCCGGGGCCTTGTGCAAAAATCAAAGCCGTTTCAGCCGACCCCGCGCATGCCGTCTTCCACGTCTTCGATGAGCTCCGCCAGCCCCGTGCGCTGGCACGCGCCGGTGCTGGTCAAGGCCAGCGTGGCCTGCCACCTGGGGGCCGGTGCGGCGCTGCTGGTCGAGTCGGCGTTGTGGCCCTGGTCACTGGCGGCGGTGGTGATCGACCACGCACTGCTGATCGGTGCCGGCTTGTGGCCACGCTCCACCTGGCTGGGCAGCAACATGCGCCGGCTGCCCGAAGCCTCGGCGGCGCGCGGCGAGGTCTCGATCACCATCGACGACGGCCCCGACCCTGAGGTCACCCCCGCCGTGCTCGACCTGCTCGACGCCCACCGCGCCCGCGCCACCTTCTTTTGCATCGCCAGCCGGGCCGCGCAGCACCCCAAGCTGTGCCGCGAGATCGTTGCGCGTGGCCACAGCGTGCAAAACCACAGCCACCGGCACTCGCACACCTTCTCGCTGTGGGGGCCGCGTGCGTTTGCCCGCGAGATCAGCGTGGCGCAAGGCACGCTGAGCCAGATCACCGGTCAGCGCCCGGTCTTCTTTCGTGCGCCGGCCGGCCTGCGCAACCCGTTTCTCGCACCGGTGCTCGACCGGCAAGGCCTGCAGCTGGTGAGCTGGACGCGGCGCGGCTTCGATACCGTCACCACCGACCCGACCGTCGTGTTGGCGCGGCTGACGCAAGGGCTGGCCGCGGGTGACATCCTGCTGCTGCACGACGCCAATTCCAAGACCGCCCCCAGTGGCAAGCCGGTGGTGCTGGAGGTGCTGCCCGAGTTGCTGCGCCGCATCGAGCAAGCCGGCCTGCGCGCGGTCACCCTGCCGGAGGCTTGCGCGTGAGCAGCACCCTCCCGGCACGCGAACACTGGCAGGCTGTGCTCGACGCTGCCAGCGAGCCCTACCGCCAGGTCGGCCACTTGCCGTGGCGTTTTGCGCGCGGCAAGCTGGGTTTCGACCCGGTGTTCCAGCACCTGCTGAGCCAGGGCCTGATCGCGCCACGGGCTCGTGTGCTCGACGTCGGGTGTGGCCCCGGCCTGCTCGCCAGCCTGCTGCGCGCTTGCACGCTGCTGGCACAACAGGGCCGCTGGCCGAGCCAATGGGCGGCGGCGCCCGCTGCGGCGCACGTGACCGGCATCGACCTGCGGTCGCGCGACATCGAGCGCGCCAAGGCCTCGCTCGGTGATGCGGCCGAGTTCGTGTGTGGCGACATGCGCCAGGTTCCTTTTCCCGAGGCCGACACCGTGGTTCTTCTCGACGTGCTGCACTACATCAACGTGGCCGAACAAAACGAGGTGCTGGCGCGTGTGCGCCGCGCCTTGCCGCCCGACGGCACCTTGTTGCTGCGGGTGGGCGACGCCACGGCCAGGCTGGGCTTTCGCTTCAGCCAGTGGGTGGACACCATCGTGGCCTGGGTGCGCACGCGCCGGGTGGTGCCGCTGTCGGGGCGCCCGTTGGCTGCGTGGGTCGCGCAGCTGGAGTCGCTCGGCTTTGAGGTGCGCAGCCAGCCCATGAGCCAGGGCACGCTGTTTTCGAATGTGTTGTTGGTGGCCAAGGTGCGCGCCGTATGAAACCCGTTGCCATTTCTGCGAGCACGCTGACCACCGCACTGGGTGCGGGCCGTGCCGCCACCCTGGATGCCTTGCAGGCTCAGCGCACCGGCCTCGCGCCGGTCACGTTCATGAACCTGCCGCTGCCCACCTGGGTGGGTGAGGTCGCAGGAGTCGACGCGGTCGTGTTGCCCGAGGCACTGAGCGAGTTCGATTGCCGCAACAACCGCCTCGCCTGGCTGGGACTGCAGCAAGACGGGTTTCTCGACGCGGTGGCCGCGGCGCGAGCGCGTTGGGGCGCGGGGCGTGTCGGCGTGTTCCTCGGCACCAGCACCTCGGGCCTGTTGCAGACCGAGCTGGCCTACCGGCGGCGTGGCGAGAACGGCGCCTTGCCGGCCGACTTCCTGTACGGCCCCACGCAAAACACCTACTCGGTGGCGGGCTTCGCGGTGCGCGCGCTGCGGCTGCAGGGGCCGAGCTGGGTGGTGTCGACTGCGTGTTCGTCCAGCGCCAAGGTGTTCGGCACCGCAGCGCGCCTGATGGCCCTGGGCCTGATCGACGCCGCCGTGGTCGGTGGGGTCGACAGCCTGTGCCTGAGCACGCTGTACGGCTTCAACTCGCTGGAGCTGTTGTCCGACGAGATCTGCCGGCCCTGGGATGCGTCGCGCAAGGGCTTGTCGATCGGTGAAGCCGCGGCCTTTGCATTGCTTGAACGCGAGGTCGACGCCCCCCAGGGCTGGTTGTTGGGGGTCGGCGAGAGCAACGACGGTTATCACATGAGCACCCCCCACCCCGAGGGCGCGGGCGCCATCGCCGCCATGCGTGCGGCACTCGCCGCTGCCCAGCTGCAGCCCGGCGACATCGACTACATCAACCTGCACGGCACCGCCACGCCCAGCAACGACGCGGCCGAAGACAACGCGGTGCGCAGCGTGTTCGACACCCGCACGCCCTGCAGCTCGACCAAGGGCGCGACCGGCCACACCCTGGGTGCGGCCGGCGGCGTGGAGGCGCTGGTGTCGCTGCTCGCGCTGGAGCACGGCCTGATGCCGGCGGGGCTCAATGTGCAGTCGATTGACCCGGCCTTGTTGATGAACTACCTGCAAACCAATCGCAGTGCCCCGGTCAAGCGGGTGCTCTCGAATTCATTCGGGTTTGGTGGCTCGAATGCCAGCCTGGTGTTTGGGAGCGCGCCATGAGCGGCTTGCGCGTGTGGGTGCAAGGCGTCGGTCTTCTGGGTCCGGGCCTGAGCTCCTGGGCGAGCTCGCAAGAGGTGTTGCGTGGTGCGCTGGCCCACGTCAACGTGCCGACCGTGTTGCCCGCACCGGCGCGGCTGCCGGCGGCCGAGCGGCGTCGCGCGGGTGCGGCGGTCAAGCTCGCGATGGCCGTGGCCGACGAAGCGGTGGCCCAAGCGCAGGTCGACCCGGGCGTGCTGGCGACCGTGTTCAGCTCGTCCAGCGGCGAGTGCGCCAATTGCCACGCCATGTGCGAAGCGCTGGCGATGCCCGTGCCGGTGGTGTCGCCGACCAAGTTCACCAACTCGGTTCACAACGCGTCGTCGGGGGCCTGGCACATCGCGGTGGCGAGCCGTGCGCCGTCGACCAGCTTGTGTGCCTTCAACGGCAGCTTCGGCGCGGGCCTGATCGAGGCCGCCTCCAGCGTGTGCCTGGGTGGAGAGCCGGTGCTGCTGGTCGCGAGCGACTCGCCTTATCCCGAGCCCCTGCATTCGGCGCGGCCTCTGCCCGACCACTTCGGCGTGGCACTGGTGCTCACGCCGACCGCCACGGAGCGCTCACTCGCGGCCTTGACGATCCAGTTCGCCAGCTCTCAGCCGGCCGCCCGCTCGCTCGCGTCCGGCTCGCTCGACACCCTGCGGCGTGTCATCCCGGCGGCCGCGGCCTTGCCGCTGCTGGTGGCGCTGGCGCAGGGCAAGCCGCAGCGCGGCCTGGTGGTCGACTACCTGCCCGAGATGGCCTTGCACATCGACCTGGAGCCGCTGGCGTGACGATCACTCAGCTCGATCACGCCGGCATCGCAGCGCTGATCCCGCACAGCGGCAACATGTGCCTGCTGGAGCGCCTCGCGCAGTGGGACGCGCAGCAGATCGTCTGCATCGCCACCAACCACCGCGACGCCGACCACCCCTTGCGCACGCGCAGCGGCCTGCTGTCGCCCTGCGCCATCGAGTACGCCGCGCAGGCCATGGCCTTGCATGGCGCGCTGATCGGGCAAGAGGCCGGCACGGCCGCGAGCCCGGGCTTTCTCGCGAGTGCGCGCGGCGTGCAGCTGCACGTGTTGCGGCTCGATGATCTGCCGTTGACCGACACACCCGACGTACCCGACGAACTGCGCATTGAAGCCACGCGCCAGAGTGGTGATGCACGGCAGATTCTTTATGCCTTCCAGGTCAGCCACGCCGGCCGCCCGCTCGCTCAAGGGCGCGCGGCGGTGGTTCTCAACACCCCTTTGGCCGCATGACAACAGACACCTCCCCCCCGAAGCGCGCGCTGGTCACCGGCGCCAGCGGTGACCTGGGCCGCGCGATGGCGCTGCGGCTGGCGCGCGATGACTTTCACGTCATCGTGCACGCCAACAGCCGCCTTGCCGCAGCGCAAGAGCTGGTGGCTCAGATCGAAGCCGCAGGCGGCCGCGCCGAAGCCGTCGCCTTCAACGTGGCCGACCGCGACGCCGCGCAGGTGGCACTGGCCGCGTTGCTGCAAGCCGGCCCGGTGCAGGTGCTGGTCAACAACGCCGGCACGCACAGTGACGCCGCTTTTCCGGCGCTGACGCAGCCGCAATGGCAAGGGGTGATCGACGTCTCGCTCAACGGGTTTTTCAACGTCACGCAGCCGCTCACCATGCCGATGATCCGCACCCGCTGGGGCCGCATCATCAGCATCTCGTCGGTCGCCTCGCTCACCGGCAACCGCGGGCAGGTCAACTACGCCGCCGCCAAGGGCGCGCTCAACAGCGCCACCAAGGCGCTCTCGCTGGAGCTGGCCAGCCGTGGCATCACCGTCAACGCGGTGGCGCCGGGCATCATCGATTCGGGCATGGCCGAAGGCACCTTCGATCAGGCGACCATCGACCGCATGGTGCCGATGAAGCGGGCCGGGCGGGTGGAGGAGGTGGCTGCGCTGGTGGCGTTTCTGGCGTCGGCCGAGGCCGGCTACATCACCGGCCAGGTCATCTCGATCAACGGCGGGATGGCCTGAGGCGAAGGCCTATCTCCGTTCGGGCTGAGCCTGTCGAAGCCAGCGCCGTGCTGTGCGCACCCTTCGACAGGCTCAGGGCGAACGGTGTGTTGGGTCAGCTGCGCTCGAACAGCAACACCGCGTTGGTGCCGCCAAAGGCAAACGAGTTGCTGATCGCCGCGTTGAGCTGAGGTGCAGCCAAGCCGGTCTCGGTGACGAGGTTCATGCGACAGGCCGGGTCGATCTCGTGGCAGTGCGCATTGGGCGGCAGCTGCCGCTGGTGCAAGGCCAGCACGGTGATGGCAGCCTCCAGCGCACCGGCGGCGCCCAGCAGGTGGCCGTGCAAGGCCTTGGTGGAGCTGACACGCAGTGTGTCGAAATCGGGGCCCCACACCTCGGCCAGCGCATCACGCTCGATCACGTCACCGATGCGGGTGGCAGTGCCGTGGGCATTGCAGTAGCCCACGTCGCGTGGCTGCAGGTCGGCGCGGCGCAGCGCGGCGCGCAGCGCGCGGGCCTGGCCGGGCACGTCGGGTTTGGTCAGGTGGGTCGCGTCGCAGCTGATGCCCCAGCCGGAGAGCGTGGCGTAGACACGTGCACCGCGGCGCTTGGCGCGCTCGGCGGATTCGAGCACCAGGAAGGCCGCGCCTTCACCCAGTGCGAAGCCACTGCGGTCGGCGGCAAACGGGCGCACGGCGCTCGCGGCGGCACCTGACTCGAAGCTCGCCATGGTCTGCATCGCCTGCCAGGCCAGCACCACGCCGGGCACGATCAGCGCTTCGGTGCCACCGACCAGGGCCACGTCGACCTCGCCGCATTGCACCGCCTTGGCCGCTTCGGCAATCGCCACCGCCGACGAGGCGCAGGCCACCGCGTAGGTGAGCACCGGGCCGAGCACGTGCTGGCGCATGGCCACGTGGGCGGCCGGGGCGTTGGGCATGAAGGCGGGCACGGTGAGTGGGGGCACACGCCCATTGCTGCTTCGGTAGGCGGCTTCGAGCGAGCCGGCGCCGCCCATGCCACAGCCCACGTACACACCGACCCGCTCGGGGTCGGCGTCCAGCGGGCCGGCGTCTTTGACAGCCAGGTCGGCCGCGGCCACGGCCAGCTGGCTGACGCGGTCGACGCCTGCGAGCTGCAGCTTGGTGAACCAGCGCATCGCATCGAAGGCCACGGTGGCCGCCGCAGTGGGCTTGGGCAGCTCGGGGAAGACCGATTGCACTGCCGATTCGCCGCGCATCAGCGCGGCAAACATCGCGTCGAGCGTGTCGCCGTGGGGAGAGACGACACCCAGGCCGGTGACGGCGATGGGTTGGTTTTGGCTCATGCCGTCGTCTGAGTCGCCTTGACCCGGTCGACCACCGCCGCCAGCTCGGCCAAGGTGTCGACGTTGGAGTCAACGTCGGGCAGGTTGATGTGGAAGTGGTCTTCCACGGCGAAGAGAAATTCGACCAGCGCGAGCGAATCGAGGCCCTTTTCGCGCATGGAGGTGTTCGGGTCCAGCTCCGACGGGGCGATGCCGTACTTCTCTTGAATCAAATCCTGCAGTTCTTTCAGCGAACTCATCGTGAAACGCCCCTGTGTCTGTCTCTGTCTGTCGTCGATCAGCCCGGGCCCTTGTCGCCAGCCCGGCACTCCCTCTCGCGGGCACCCGATTGGGCCCCTTGAACCCGTTGAATCAGTGCGGGCTGATGATATCCGCTGCGGGTGATGGCGAGGCAGCCACACCCCGCCCGCCGGGCCGCCAGCGCAGCGAGGGCCACGCAAAGGCAGCGCCCAGCACGGCGCCTGCCGCCACATCGAGCGCCACATGCTGCTGGGTGGCCACCGTCGAGTAGGCGATGGCCAAGAACCAGACAAGGTTGGCCAGCCGCAAGCCCCGTGGCGCGCCCACCCGGCGCAG
>NZ_JADMJX010000065.1:0-14120 GCF_018780185.1 Rhizobacter sp. | reverse complement strand
GGCGCGAACCCGAGGTACAGCCACAGCGTGAGGTAGGGCCACAGGGCGGCCGGCTGGAAGCCGATCCATTCGTCGACCACGGTCAGCGGCATCGGCGTCGCCGGGTACACCGGGTTGCGCAGCACATGAAAGTAGCCAATGAAAAACAACCAGGTGAAGGCGGTGATGCCCGCCGTCTTGATGACAAAGCAGTAGCGCATGCGCGACCACAGCTCGGCGCGCCAGGGGGTGGGCACGACCTGGCCGTTCATGCCTGGAAGGGCGGGCGGTGCAGGGCCCGCTTGAACAGCAGACTGGGCAGGCGCAGCACAAACTCGACCATCAGGCGAAGGTGCATCCAGCTCAGCAGCAGGTTGTCGCGGACATAACGAAAGTGCGACACGCCACCTTCTTCGGCCGACAGGTACTTCACCGGCGCGGCCACGTTGATCGGCTTGACACCACGCCAGGCCAGGCGCACCACGGCCTCGGTGTCGAAGTCGAAGCGGCGCATCCAGGGCTGGCCGCGCATCACGGCGATCAGGTCAGCCACCGGGTAGACACGAAAGCCATACAACGAGTCGTCGATGCCGGCGCCGAGGGTCTCCAGGTTCGTCCACCAGTTCGAGACCCGGCGACCACGCACGCGCAAGAGCGGCGCCGACGCATCGAACACCGGCCGCCCGAGCACCATGGCGTCGGGCCGATGCTGCGAGGTCTGCATGAAGAGCGGGATCAGGTCGGCCGGGTGCTGGCCGTCGGAGTCCATGGTCAACGCGTGGGTGAAGCCGGCCTCGCGCGCGGCCTGCAGGCCGTGCAGCACTGCGGCGCCTTTGCCGACGTTGGCGGGCAGCTCGATCAGCTTCAGGCCCGGGTCGGTGGCGGCCAGGGCGCGCAGGCCCTCGGGGGTGCCGTCGGTGCTGCCGTCGGTGACGACCCACACCGGATTCCAGTGCGCACGGGCCGCACGCACGGTGTCGTAGACCTGCGGCCCGGTGTTGTAGCTCGGGATCAGCAGCAGGTGGGTGGTCGACGCATTCGGCGCAGCGCTCATCTCTTGCTCAGCTCGCTCGCAAAGTAGGCTTCGAGCCGCTTCAGCAGGCCCTTGTGGTCGGCCTCAGGCGCAAAGCGCTGGCCCAGGCGCACCCGGAACACCATCGGAAAGTGCGGTGGCCGCCAGATCGGCCAGCCCTTGCCCAGGTAGCGCGACTCGGCGTCGATGATGACGGTCTGGATCGGCACGCGGGCCATGTGGGCGATCAGCGTGATGCCGGGCAGGAACTTGTTGACCGGCGGGGTGATGGTGCGCGTGCCTTCGGGGAACATCAGCAGCTGCCCGCCCTCGCGCAGGTCGCGCACGGCGCCCCGCACCATGCCGCTCGGCGGCGTGTTGCGGATGTAGCGCGCCAGGCGCGCGCCGGCGCCGAGGAAGGGGTTGTACATGAGGCTGGTGCGCATGATGCACACGCCGCGCGGCACCTTGGCGACGATCAGCAGCGCGTCGAGCGCGCTCGGGTGGTTGGCCGCGATGATGAGGCCGGCGTCCTGGTTGAGCACGTCGAGTTCGCCGTAGTCGAGGCGCATCACCCCGGTCAGCACCAGGTAGGACCAGAAGAAGCGGTAACCCCGCGAGATCACGGCGCGGCCGATCACGATCGCCCGCCGCCGCGGCAGCAGTGGGTAGAGCGCGTAGGAGACCAGGTTCCAGGCCAGCGAGAAGGTGCCCAGGCCGAGCAGGGCCAGGTAGAAGAACACGCCGGCGATGAGTTGTTTCAGCAGCTTCACGACGGGGCTCAGTCGTCGCTCGCGACGGTTTGCGATGAGGTCGCGATCACCCACGACACCGCGAAACCGACCGTCAGGCCGGAGTTGCGGCGCACCAGCGGGCTGTCTTTGTAGACCGAGCCGTGCAGGCTTTCATGGCGCACGAAGCCGGCCAACCACATCGGGCCCCAGCGGCGCGAGGTGGAAGCGAGCGTCTGCCAGCCGGCGTAGCCGCCATGCGCGTCGTAGGCGCGGCGCTCTGCGGTGGCGTAGACCGGGTCGACCTGGTAGTACTGGGCGTGGTAGCGCCGGTTGGCAAACAGCGGCCCGGTGAGCAGGCCGATGTTCCACTGGGAGGCGGCGCCCGCGCGGATGTCGAGGTTGATGTTGGGCGAGAAGGTGGCGCCCACGTAGCGCGGCGAACGCTCCAGCGAGACCGCGGCGCGCAGCGGCAGCCGCAGGTCGAGCGTCCAGCGCTCGCGGGCCGATTCGGCCAGCACGATGTTCAGGTTGGGGCCCACTTCGACGCTACCCGGCAGGTCGGGCATGCCTTCGCGGGCCTGGGTGTCGCTGCGGGTGGGCACCGAGGCCCCGAAGCTCAGGTCGATCTCGACGTCGCGCGAGTCGAGCAGCAGGGCCCGGGTGCCTTTGCGGTCGGACTTGAGCCACGTGCCGCGGTACACCACGTAGGGGAAGGGCAGCAGGTAGGCATGGCGCTGGTCGGAGCCGCGGTAGTCGGGCAGGGTCAGACCGGACGCGCCCAACCCCAGCTCCCACAGCGGCCGCTGGGGCTGCGGGACGGGGCCGGTGTCTCTGGCGGGAGCCGAGGCTGCCGCGGCGGGCGCTTCGACCGGTGTGTCGGCCGCCGCCGCACCTGCGGCGATGGCCGACAGCAGCAGCGCGACCAGCAGCGCGTGCTTCAAGTCGTGCTCCGCGCGCTGGCGAAGCCATGGGCTTCGATCTCGACCAGCAGCTCGGCGCGGCAGATGTCGGCATGCAGGTAGATCGCCTCGCGCGCCGCATGGCTGCTCGCGCCGACGCTGCGTTCGAACACCTCGCGCACCGTGGGCAGGTCTTCAGGGTGGCGCACGTAGACGGTGTAGAACATCTCGCTGGCCGGGAAGGCCAAGCCGCCGCGGGCCCGGGCGGCCTCGCGCACGGCGGTGATGTTGGTGAGGCTCTCTTCGGTCTGCCGGCGCACGTCGCCCAGGTGCTTGCTCTCGTGGCCGACGATGCTGGCAGTGCCTGAGATGAACAGCCCCGCGCGGCCACCACCCACATCGGCCAAGGCGGCGCGCGAAAACGTCGGTGCACGCGGCCCATAGGTGGCGGGGTAGCGGTAGGCGCTCACCTGGCGCGGGTTTTCGATTGGCAGCGGCGCCTGGCGGCCGGCCAGAAAGTAGACCCGCAGCGGCCCGCCGTGCGTGCCCAGTGCGCAGGCTGCGGGCGAGCCGTCGAAGGCGCTGCGCTGCGCGTCGATGAAGGCCTGCTGGCGCCCGGCGTTGAACTGGCGGTAGCGCTCGGTGCCGGCTGCGTCGGCGTTGATGTGGGCGAAGTAGTTCCACACCCGCAGCAGCTGCGAGCAGGGGCTGGCCGCGAGCACCGCGAACACGTCGGCATAGGCCTGGTGCGCGGCGGCCTGCATGCCCAGAACGCCCTCGTCGATCACGGCGCAGCCATGCAGCCACTGGCCATCACTCACGTAGTGCACGCAGCCATGTTGCTGCGCTTGCGCAGGGGTGCTCACCGTCCAGGCATCGAGCACGCTGTCGCCACCGGCCATCAGCGGGGCTTGCAGCGCCTCTGCCGCTGCACCGACCCAACGCCCGCCCAGCAAGCGAGGCGGAACCACGAGGCCGTCACCCGGCCGAAGCCGTTGGAACGTCAGGGGTGCTGTGGCGGTGAGGGTGAGGGGCTGCGAAGCGAGATCAGTGGAGACAGGCGATTTCATGCAACTGATTCGGTACTTCGTGGAGCCGGGGAGGGGGTCGGGCGCGAGCGTGGCGCCGGTGTGAAGGCCCTGCTGCGAGAAGCGGCGATTGTATCGCCAGCCCCTCGTGCAGCCGGCTTGCGCGACTGCGGTGAAGGGTCGCTTCACCGGGGGTATTTCACGCCGCGCGAAACACCAGTTGTTTCATCTTCTGCAGCAGCGGCGACACCATCGGCGTGGTGAGCATGGTGCTGGCCACCGCCATCAGCAGCAAGGCGGTGAAGGTTTCGTCGGTGATCATGGCCTTGTCGAGCAGCACATTGGCAAAAATGATCATCACCAGGCCCTTGGTCTGCAAGAACCAGCCGATCAGCGAGCCCTCGCCCGGCTGCCACTTCAGGATCTTGCCCGCCAGGTGGGTGGCGATCAGCTTGCCCACGACGGCGGCCAGCAGCATCGCGCCGGCCGCGATGAACACCGAAACCCCGCCCAGCTGCCAGTTGGTGCGCAGCCCGGTGCTCAGGAAGTACACCGGCGCGGCGACCAGCAGCACGTTGTGGCGCAAGCCATCAAGGTGCTTCTGGTCGAACCAGTGGGCATCGATGATGGCGCCCGCGAGAAACGCGCCGACGATGAAGTGCAGCCCGCACCAGTCGGCACCCAGCCCGCACAGCGCCAGCCAGATGATTCCCGCGTACCAGCGGTCGCGCTCGGGAATGCGTTGCATCAGCCGGCGGAACAGCCAGCCGAAGACGGCAAACGCGAGCAGAAACGCGAACTGTTTACCGACCCGATCCCACTGCATCAGGATGGCGGCGAGCACGGCCCAGATGGCGATGTCGTCCACGCTCGAATAACGCAGGATGCGCTGGCCGATGGGCTGGCGCAGCACGTCGAGCTTTTCCATCAGCAGGATCAGCACCGGCAGCGCCGTCACCGCGCAGGCCATGCCCACACCGACGATGAACTGCCAGCCGGTGGCCTTGGGGCCGATCCAGCCCGGGAACATCAGCATCACCGCGGCCACGCCACTGCCCAGCAGCAGCGGCACGCTCAGTGCCAGGCCGGCAGTGATGCCGCTTTCGCGGCGGTGCGCCCAGGCCTGCTTCAGGTCGAGCTCGATGCCGGCGATCCACACGAAGAGCATCACCGCCCACCACGCAATGCCGTTGAGCGACTGGATCACCGGCGGGCTGAACACGAAGCTGTGGAACTCGGGGAACGCCGCGCCCAGGATGCCCGGCCCGAGCAGGATGCCGGCCACCGTCTGCACCACCACCAGCGGTGCGAAGTAGTCGGTGCGAAAGAGGCGCCAGATCAGGTAAGGCACGCTGAAGATGATCAGCATGGCGATCAGGAAAACTTCGGTGGTGCTCATGGGAAACAGGACGGGCGGGGAGCGGGCTTGAAGGCGGCGGGCAGTGTGCCATGGGGCCCCGGGTTCAGGCGCGCAGCACCGACAGCCCCAGCTTCTCGAACGCCGCCGTCAGCCGCTTGGGCACGCTGCGCTCGACGATCACCCCGGTGGCGGCTTGGCAGGGCGCGATCACGCAATGCGAGGCGGCGTTCAGCTTTTCGCTCGACGCCAGCACCCAGGTCTCGGCGGCCTGCGCCATCAGCGCGCGCTTGATGTGCGCTTCTTCGAGGTCGCCGGTGGTCAGGCCGGTCTGCGGGTGCAGGCCGGTTACGCCCATGAAGTAAATGTCGGCGTGCACGTGGCGGATGCTCTCCAGCGCCGCCGCCCCCACGGCGACCACCGAGTGCTTGAACAGGCGCCCGCCGATCAGCACCACCTCGACCAGCGGGTGCGCCACCAGCGCCAGCGCAATGGTCGGGCTGTGCGTCACCACGGTCGCGGCGAGCGTGTGCGGCAGCTGCAGCGCGAGTTGTTCGCAGCTCGTGCCGCCGTCCACGAACACCACCTGCCCCGGTTTCACCATGCTGGCGGCCGCGTGGCCGATGGCGCGTTTGCCTTCGGGCTCCAGCTGCGTGCGCGCCGCGAAGTCGCCCACCGCCGGCGAGGACGGCAGCGCCCCACCGTGCACCCGCTGCAAAAGTCCCTCAGCCGCGAGCGCGCGCAGGTCGCGGCGGATGGTGTCTTCCGACAGGCCCCACTCTTCGCTCAAGGTCTTGGCCACGATCTCGCCGCCCGAGTGGAGCCGCTGGAGGATGAATTGTTTGCGTTGACGGGTGAGCATGCTTGCACGAATTATCTTGATATTGCACGAAGTTGCACGATACCATGGTGGCCTGACATGGAGCCCCGCATGGAAAACCGCATCCGCATCATCGACTCACAGGTGCTGTCCGACGACTGGTACCTGCTGAAGAAAACCACCTTCGACTACCAGCGCCGCGACGGCCAATGGCAACGCCAGAGCCGCGAGACCTACGACCGCGGCAACGGAGCAACCATCCTGCTCTACAACCGCGAGCGCCGCACGGTGGTGCTCACACGCCAGTTCCGCTTCCCGGCCTATGTGAACGGCACGCTCGACGGCATGCTGATCGAAGCCTGCGCCGGCCTGCTCGACCACGACGACCCGGCCACCTGCATCAAGCGCGAAACCGAAGAAGAGACCGGCTACCGCGTCAACGATGTGCGCAAGGTCTTCGAGGCCTACATGAGCCCGGGCTCGGTGACCGAGCGGCTGTTCTTCTTCGTCGGCGCCTACGAGCCGCGCCACAAGGTGTCGGCCGGCGGCGGCGAGGCGCACGAGGGTGAAGACATCGAGGTGCTGGAGCCCACGCTGGACGAAGCGCTGGCCATGGTCGAGCGCGGCGAGATCCGCGATGGCAAGACCATCATGCTGCTGCAATACGCCAAGCTGAACCGCCTGCTCGATTGACCCCGGCCGGCGCCGGTGCGTGAGTGACTCTCGTTAAACTGGCGCGATTCACTTGGCGACAGAGGAACTACGGCAATGGCATCTCAGCAGTTTGCAGGCACCCGCCCCGACGTGGTGGTCATTGGCGGCGGCCCGGCCGGTTCGACCGTGGCGGCACTCCTCGCCGACAAGGGCCACGACGTGGTGCTGTTCGAGAAGGCTCAGCACCCGCGCTTTCACATCGGCGAGTCGCTGCTGCCGATGAACATGCCGCTGTTCGACAGGCTCGGCGTGCGCGCAGAAGTCGAGGCCATCGGCATCCCCAAACTGGGCGCCGAGTTCGTGTCGCCCTGGCATGAGCACACCAGCCGCTTCTTCTTTGCCGAGGCGATGGACAAGTCGTTTCCCTACGCGGTGCACGTGCGCCGCTCCGAGTTCGACGAGCTGCTGTTTCGCCACGCAGCCAAGCTGGGCGCGCGCACCTTCGAGAACCAGCGCGTCACTCACGTGGACATGGACGCCGCCAAAAGCGGCGACATGCGCGCCGTCGTGAAGGTGAAAGACGCGCAGGGCGTCGAGACCGCCTGGCAGCCGCGTTTCGTCATCGACGCGAGCGGGCGCGACACGCTGCTGTCGAACCAGTTCGACGCCAAGCAGCGCAACCGCCGCCACGCGAGCGCGGCCCTGTTCGGCCACTTCGCCAATGCCCAGCGCGCGCCGGGCCGGCTGGAGGGCAGCATCTCGCTGTTCTGGTTCGACCACGGCTGGTTCTGGTACATCCCGCTGCGCGACGGCACCACCAGTGTGGGCGCGGTGGCCCACCCGGGCTACTTCAAGGACAACCGCAAGGGCGCGAGCCTCGACGACTTCCTGATGCAGACCATCGCGTTGGCACCCAAGCTTGCCGAGCGCCTGAAAGACGCCACGATGCTGGAGCCGGCCACCTCGACCGGCAACTACGCCTACGACTCCAAGTTCTGCCGCGGCGACCGCTTCGTGATGATCGGCGACGCCTTCGCGTTCGTCGACCCGATGTTCTCCTCAGGCGTGTTCCTCGCGATGAACAGCGCCTTCGAGAGCGCGGCCGGGGTCGACCTGTGGCTCAAGGGCGAAGCGCGCGCGGCCGAGAAGCAGTTCCGCCATTTCGAGAAGGTGATGAAGCACGGGCCGAAGATGTTCTCGTGGTTCATCTACCGCATCACCTCGCCGGCCATCCGCAAGATCTTCATGCAGCCGCGCAACGTGTGGCGCATGCAGGAGGCGCTGTTGTCCATCCTGGCGGGCGACCTGTTCCGCGACACGCCGGTGGGCCCGCGCCTGTGGGGCTTCAAGTTCATCTACTACGCGTCGTGCATCAGCCTGTTCCCGCAGGCCGTCAAGACCTGGGCCTGGCGCCGTGCCAACGTGAAGCGGGCGGCCGAAGAGAAGGTCACCGGCGCCGTCTACCTGCAAGACCAGGGCGTTCGTTCGGAATCGGCCTAACCGTCGGCCGCTTCGCCGGCCACGCGGTCGCGGCCCGTGGCCTTGGCCTGGTACATGCGGTGGTCGGCCAGCTTCAACAGCTCCGACAAGCTGCCCGCTTGCGACGGAAAGGTGGCCACACCGAACGAGGCGGTGAGCCGCAGGGCGATGCCCTCGGCCAGCACGCTCGTCGCCGCGAGCGTGGTGCGCCAGGTTTCTGCGCGCTGCAGGGCGGCTTCGTGATCGGTGCCCAGCAACAACACAGCGAACTCTTCGCCGCCCAGGCGGCAGGCCAGGTCTTCGGCCTGCGTGGTGGCGCGCAGCATGCTGCCCACGGCTCGCAGCGCCACGTCGCCCACCGGGTGGCCATGGGCGTCGTTGATGGCCTTGAAGTGGTCGAGGTCCATCATCACCAGTGACAGCACGCCGCCATGCTGGCGTGCGTGGGCGATTTCCCGTTCGCTCACGTCGATGAAATGGCGTCGGCTGTGAACCCCGGTGAGGTCGTCGCGGATGGCCTGCTCGCGCAGCTTCGCATGCAGCTCGTTGATGTGCTCCAGCTGCATTTCGAGCCGGTGGTTGGCCTCGCGTTGAGCCTGTTCGGCGCGCTTGCGCTCGGTGGTGTCGCGCGTGATACCGAAGTAGCCGATGTGGGTGCCGTCGTCGTCGAACACCGGCACCGACACCGTCTCGACCCACAAGCGCGAGCCGTCCTTGCGGAAAAACTCGCCCTCGTGGCGGATCGGGTGGGTGTGGACCAGCGGGTTGTCACCTTCGCCGCGTGCCGCCGCCATGCGCATGATCTCGGCGCGGTATTCCGGCGTCATGAACTCGATCACCACCCGGCCTTGGAGCTCTTCGCGCGGGTAGCCCATCATGCGGCACATGTTGTCGCTGAGGTGCACGAAGCGGCGCTGGGCGTCGGTCTCCCAGAAGCTGTCTCCGCTCGCGTTCACCATGGCCAGCAGGCGCGCCTCGGTGATGGGGCGTGGGTTGGACGGGCCGTCGCTCTCGCTCATGGGAACGAAGTCTAGAGGCGTGCGGGCGAAACGTGGGCCGGGGACTCCCTGATGGGTGGGCGAGCGGGGTCGCTCATCGTGCGATGTGAAGAAACACACTCGCGGCAGCCCAACTTCTTTACCTGCGTGACGTCAGCCCTGGGGGCCGGGCCTTCGTTGAAGTGGCACGGGCATCACGTCGATGACCGCGCAACGCAAAAGGACTTCCATCATGTTGAACCTCAAGACCCTCGTTTTCGGTGCCCTGCTTGCGGCCGCTTCGGCGGGCGCGATGGCGCGGCCGATGGGACATGGCGCCCCGCTCGATGACATCGACATGCGCCAGGCGCGCCAAGCCGCACGCATCGACGCCGCGTTGCACGACGGCCGCCTGAGCCGCCGCGAGTTCCGCGCGCTGCAGCGCGAGCAGATGGCGATCCGCCGCTACGAAGCGCAGGCCAAGGCCGATGGTTTTGTCTCGCGTCGAGAGCACCGCGAGCTGCAGCTGATGCTCGATCGTGCGAGCCAGCGCATCCGCAACAGCTGATGCCTTGACGGGGCCGGCGGGTTCGATCCCACCCCTCACGAAAGACGTTAAACCGCAACGCACCCCGGGTGCGTTTGCGTAGACTCCCCGGGGTGTCATACCAACAACCCCGAGGGAGAGAGCCGTGCAGATCCGTTTTGTCATTCCTGTGATTCTTCTGGTGGCCAGCAGCTTGGCGCATGCGCAGTCGGCGCCGGCCGGCAAGACACCCGAGCAGCTGGCGGCCGAGCTCAAGTGGCTCAAGCCGGGCGAGGTGGGGCGCATTGCCGACAAGGCAGAGTTCCACGTCAAGGAGGGCTACACCTTCCTCGACAACAAAGACACCGACACCTTCCTGAAGCTGAACGGCAACCTGCCGCCGGGCAACGCCTACACCATCGCCTCGGAGAAGAACCGCTGGTTCGGCGTGTTGTCGTTCACCGATGATGGCTACATCAAGGACGACGAGAAGATCGATGCCGATGCCCTGCTCAAGACGCTCAAGGAGCGCAACGTCGCGGGCAACGAAGAAAAGCGCAAACAGGGTGTGCCCACGCTCACGCTCGAAGGCTGGTCCTTCCCGCCGCGCTACGACACCGAAACCAAGCGCCTGGAGTGGGGCACCCGCTTGCGTGCGCAAGACAACAACCAGGAGGTGGTCAACGTGTCGACCAAGATCCTGGGTCGCAGCGGCTACACCAACGCCGTGCTGGTCACCGAGCCCGCCACCATGGAGCGTGACATGGCCGACTTCAAGGTCGCGCTGAAAAACTTCGACTACGTGAGCGGCGAGAAATACAGCGAGTGGAAGCAGGGCGACAAGGTGGCCGCCTTTGGCCTGGGCGCGTTGGTGCTGGGTGGTGCGGCGGCGGTGGCCACGAGCAAGGGTGGCTTCAAGATGGTCTTCCTCGCGATTGCCGCAGGGGCTGCTGCGTTGTGGGGCGGCTTCAAGAAGTTCTTCGGCCGCAAGTAAGCAAGAAGAGCAGAACGCGTGGTCTCCGAGATCGTTCTGTTCTGGGCCGTGGCGGCGGGCTTTCTGATCGCAGATAACCTGAGGTTGATTCCTTCGGGTGGCGACTACCTGCGCTTCGGGCGCAGTGGCGGGCTGCGTTACGAGCCCGCTGCCCGGCTGGAGGCACGCGGGCGCGACCTTATCTTTCTCAACCCGCTGAATCTCTTTCACCGGGCGGCGCTGACGAGCTCGGTGCTGGGGCGGCTTGCGCCGCAGCAACTGCGTGCGGCGCGGCAGAGGGTGCGCAGTGCCGTGCCCACGCTCAACCTCTTGTCGTGGCTCGGCACGCTCTACCTGGCGCTGGCCGTGGCCTTGGCGAGCCTCTCGATGCGCTTCAGTTTTGCGCTCGTGCTGGCCGCGTTCCTGGGCCTGCACATGGTGTTCTGGGCGTTGAGTGCGAGCTTGTTGGTGTGGCGACGAAAGAAGCTCGGGCTCACGGGGCAGCAGGTCGCCGCATTCGTGGCCGAGGGCTTCTTCGTGCCGGCCTACACCATCAACCTGGGCAAGCGGCTGTGGTTCAAGCACACGCTCGACTTGCCGGCGATGACGCTCGGCCTGTGGCAAGGCAAGTCGCTGCGCGACGAGCATGCCAAGGAGCTGTTCGTGCACCAGCTGGGCCAGCGGCTCGACTTGCTGGAGACCGCGTTGCCCGAGGGCGATGCGCCCGCCCTGCGAGTTCTGATCGGCGAGGCGCGAGCATGTTTGACGACCTGAGTGCCTTCGACCTGGTGTTCATCGTGGGCGCGCTCGCCTTCGGCTTTGGCGTGGTCAAGTTCATGCTGTCGGTGAACAAGCCGCAGACCCCGCCCAAGCCGGCACCGAAGCCACCCGACGAGCCGCCCTCGGCCCCCGACCTGTAAACCCTGGCAGTGGCCCGGGTGTGTGGGTTCTGTTCTCATGCCGCATGACACCCACTGTGGGGCCAGACGCGACGAATCCCCCTGATTCGGCCATCACCTTCCTGGCGACCTGGCCTGCCGGTTCCGTCGAACGCCGCACCGCGGCTGCCGTGGTGCTGGTGTCGCTGGCCTTCTTCGCGGTGGCGCTGCCCTTTGCCAAGCAGCCATGGCCCCAGGTCTGGGCCTTCATTCCGGTCTATCAGTCGGCGCTGGTCATCAATGACCTGGTCACCGCCGTGCTGCTGTTCGGGCAGTTCAAGAATTCGCGCTCCAAGGCCGTGCTGGTGCTGGCGGGCGGCTACCTCTTCACCGCCTGCGCCACCGTCGCGCATGGCCTGAGCTTCCCGGGCCTGTTTGCCGCTGGCGGCCTGATGGGCGCAGGCCCGCAGAGCACGGCCTGGCTCTACATGTTCTGGCACGGCGGCTTCCCCATGTTCGTGGTGGCCTATGCCATCTTGCGCGGCAGCCCGCGCGAAGCCCTGCCGGCGCGGTGGCGTGCCGGCCCGGCCATCGTGTGGGCGGTGCTGGCGGTGGTCGCGCTCGTCATGGCCTTCACCCTGCTCGCCACCACGGGACACGACGCCCTGCCGGCCATCATGCAGGGCAACCGCTACACGCCGGTGATGCTCGTCGTGGTCTCCACGGTCTGGGGGGCCAGCCTCTTCGCACTGGCGCTGCTGTGGCGCCGCCGGCGCATGCACTCGGTGCTCGACCTGTGGCTGATGGTGGTGCTGTGCGCCTGGTTGTTCGACATCGCGTTGTCGGCGATGTTCAACGGCGGCCGCTTCGACGTCGGTTTCTACGTCGGCCGGGCCTATGGCCTGCTGGCATCCAGCTTCGTGCTCGGCGTGCTGCTGCTCGAGAACGGCCTGCTGCATGCGCGGCTGATGCAGGCCCATGCGCACGAGCACCAACGTGCCATCGACCTGCAGGCCCTGAGCGCCAAGCTGGAAGACTCCAACCACCAGTTGCAAGAGCAGACACGGCTCAAATCGGAGTTCCTGGCCAACATGTCGCACGAGCTGCGCACGCCCCTCAACGCCGTCATCGGCTTTTCCGACATCCTGAAAGAAGGCCTGACCCGCGACGCCACCAAGCAGCGCGCGTTCGCCGCCCACATCTTCGAGGCCGGGCATCACCTGCTGGCACTGATCAACGACATCCTCGACCTGTCCAAGATCGAGGCCGGCAAGGTCGAGATCGCACTCGACCCGGTTGACATGGAAGCGGCCCTGGCCGAGGTGCTGGCCATGCTGGCCCAGCAGGCCCAGGCCAAGGGTGTGCGCCTCCACTTCGAGAGCCGCGGTGGCTTGGGCGTGATGCGGGCGGACCGGCGGCGCCTGAAGCAGATCCTGCTGAATCTCGTGTCCAACGCCATGAAGTTCACGCCGGCGGGCGGCCAGGTGACGCTGCACGCCGAAGTGGTGGGCCGCAGCCGCGCGGCCACTGCCCTGCCGGGCTTTCGCGATGGCATGCGCATGCCGCTGCCGCCCGAGGGGCACGACGATTTCATCGAGATCTCGGTGGCCGACACCGGCATTGGCATTGCGCCCGATGAGGTGGGCAAGCTTTTCGCGCCCTTCATGCAAGTGCCCAACCTGCTGACGCGCAGCGTGGAAGGCACCGGCCTCGGGCTCGTGATGGTGCACCGCCTGGCCGAGCTGCATGGTGGCACCGTGGCGGTGACGAGCGAGCCGGGGCGGGGCAGCTGTTTCACGGTGTGGCTGCCCTGGCGTGCCGATGATGCAGGGCCGGTGTCGCCCGAACGGCCCGCGCTGGCGCCGCACCGTGCCCGCCAGCCGCTGGCGCTGGTGGTCGAAGACAACGCCCAGGCAGCCGCGCTGATGCGGGCCCAGCTCGAGTCGCAAGGCTTTGCGGTGCGCGTTGCGGCCTCGGCCGAAGCGGCGCTGGCGCTGGTAGGCCAGTTCACGCCCGACCTCATCACCCTCGACATCCTGCTGCCCGACATGGACGGTTGGGAGTTCCTGGCCCGATTGAAACAATCACCGCCGTGGGACCTGGTGCCGGTGGTGGTGGTGTCGATGGTGGCCGACCGGGGCAAGGGCTACTCGCTGGGGGCGGCAGCGGTGCTGCAAAAGCCGACCCGCCGGGAGGCACTGGCGCGCACCCTGGGGCGCCTGGGCCTGGAGCCCCGCGGCGACGGGCCGCTGACGGTGCTGGTGATCGACGACGACGTGGCCGCCGTCGAACTGCTCTCTGCACAGTTGCACCAGCGCGAGTACACCGTGCTGCGCGCTTTCGGCGGTCGCGAGGGCATCGAGCTGGCCCGCCGCTTCCAGCCCGACCTGATCACGCTCGACCTGGATATGCCCGAGGTGAATGGGTTCGCCGTGGTCGAGGCACTGCAGGACAACGCCGAGACGGCGCGCATCCCCATCATGGTGGTGACCTCGCGTGACCTGAGTGCGGCCGACCGCCGGCACCTGAGCGGCCACGTGGCCGACATCGTCGGCAAATCCGAATTCAGCGAGGGACGCTTCATTCGCGAGGTGGCGCGGGCACTGGCCCGCTCCGCCTGAGCGCGCTTTACTGGAAAGCCACCTCGGCAAAGCTGCGCAGCTTGCGGCTGTGCAACTGGTCGACCCCTTGTTCGCGCAGCAGCTCCATGGCGCGGATCCCGATGCGCAAGTGCTGGTCGACCCGCTCACGGTAGAAGTGGTTCGCCATGCCGGGCAGCTTGATCTCGCCGTGCAGCGGCTTGT
>NZ_JADMJX010000190.1 GCF_018780185.1 Rhizobacter sp. | reverse complement strand
ACGCTCTTGCCGGCCTTCAGCTCGGCGAGCACCTGCGCGTATTGCGACGCGTCGGTCAGCACCGCCACGTCTTTCCAGTTCTTGGCGGCAGAGCGCACCATGGCCGGGCCGCCGATGTCGATGTTCTCGATCGCGTCTTCCAGCGTGCAGCCGGGTTTGGCGACGGTGGCCTCGAACGGGTAGAGGTTGACGCACAGGATGTCGATGGTCGAGATCTTGTGTTGCTGGATGGCCGCCATGTGCTCGGGCACATCGCGCCGTGCCAGCAGGCCGCCGTGGATGGTCGGGTGCAGCGTCTTCACCCGGCCGTCGAGCATCTCGGGGAAGCCGGTGTGGTCGGCCACCTCGGTGACGGGCAGGCCGGCGTCGGCCAGCAGCTTGGCGGTGCCGCCGGTGGAGAGCAGCTTCACGCCGAGTGCGTGCAACTCGCGGGCGAAGTCGAGCACGCCGGTTTTGTCGGAGACGGAGATCAGGGCTTGCATGAGAACCTTTTACTTGACGAGCTTGTGATCGAGCAGCTTGCGCCGCAGCGTGTTGCGGTTGATGCCCAGCCATTCGGCGGCGCGGCTCTGGTTGTTGTCGGCGTGTTTCATCACCACGTCGAGCAGCGGCTTCTCGACGACCTTCAGGATCATCTCGTACATCGCCGTGGGCTCGACGCCGCGCAGATCCTTGAAGTAGGCCTCCAGGCTGTCGCGCACGCATTCTTCTATGTGCTTCTTGCTCATGCTTCTTGTTCTATGAGGTTGTCATTGGCTACCTGGCGAGTGGCCGGCAGTCGGTGATGGGTGTCGGCCAGTTGGTCAAACCAGTCGGTCACGGCCCGCACCTGGGTGTCGCAGGTGTCGAGCGTATTCATGAAGGCGCGAAAACTCTCGCCGCCGGGCAGGGCGCGCACGGCCCAGCCGATGTGTTTGCGCGCGGTGCGTACGCCGGCAAATTCACCGTACAGGTCGTAGTGCTCGTGCAGGTGTTCGAGCAGCCAGCGTTTGGCTTGAAGCACCTCGGGCGTGGGCAGGTGCTCGCCGGTGTCGAGAAAGTGCGCGATCTCGCGAAAGATCCATGGCCGGCCCTGCGCGGCGCGGCCGATCATGATGGCGTCGGCGCCGGTGGTGGCGAACACGTCGCGCGCCTTTTCCGGGCTGTCGATGTCGCCATTGGCCACCACCGGGATGCTCAAGGCGGCCTTGACTGCCGCGATGGTGTCGTATTCGGCCTGGCCGGTGTAACCCTGCTCGCGCGTGCGGCCGTGCACCGTGACCATCGCCACGCCAGCGGCTTCGGCGGCGCGCGCGATGCGCACCGCGTTGCGCTCGGCCTGGCACCAGCCGGTGCGCATCTTCAGCGTGACCGGCACATTCTTGGGCGCACAGGCCGCGACCACGGCTTCGATGATGGCAATCGCCAGCGGCTCGTCCTGCATCAGCGCCGAGCCAGCCCACTTGGTGCACACCTTCTTGGCCGGGCAGCCCATGTTGATGTCGATGATCTGCGCGCCGCGGTCGATGTTGTAGGCGGCGGCCTCGGCCATCATGGCCGGCTCGGTGCCGGCGATCTGCACCGCGATGGGGGCCACCTCGCCTTCGTGGTTGGCGCGACGCGAGGTCTTCAGGCTGTTCCACAGGTCCTTGCGCGAAGTGACCATTTCACTTACCGCGTAGCCCGCGCCCAGCCGCTTGCACAGCTGGCGAAATGGCCTGTCGGTGACGCCCGCCATCGGGGCAGCGAACAGGCGGTTCGCCAGGGGAATGTGGCCGATGTGCATGGCGCTCGAGAAAGCCGGGGCTGCTCAAAAAGGAGGCAGAGTATAGCCCCGGAAGCGGGAGTGCTTGTGCACAAAACGCGGCCCGCATAATCCCTGCGAATGCAAGCATGGATTGAGTCGCTCCTGGTTCTGTTGGCCCTGCCGAAGTTCGGCCTGAGCACGATCTTCATCGTGGCCTTTGTTTCGGCCACCTTGTTGCCGCTCGGCTCTGAAGTGGCGGTGCTGGGTTTCCTCAAGCTCAACCCCGAGATGTTCTGGCCGGCGGTGCTCGTGGCCACGGCGGGCAATACGCTGGGCGGTGCCGTCACCTGGTGGATGGGCTATGGCGCCGAGCGCGCCTACGAGAAGATCGCCGAGCACAAGCCGCACGAGGCGCGCGTGTTGCAATGGCTCAAGCGCTTTGGCGCCAAGGCCTGCCTGCTGTCGTGGCTGCCTGTTGTGGGTGACCCGCTGTGTGCGGTGGCGGGCTGGTTGCGGCTGCCGTTCTGGCCCTGCGTCGTCTACATGGCCATCGGCAAGTTCGGTCGCTACCTGACGATGACAGCGGCTGTGCTGTGGGTCTGGCCCGGCAAGTTCTGATCGGCAAGGTTTTGGCTGCTTCTGCCAGATAGTCGACAGTTGTACCGGGCACACCTGATGACCCGGCCCCGAGGCCATGGCACGATGATCCGATCGAAGTCGAACGAGGTCTGCGCCACCCATGAGCCGCGACAGCAACAAAGGCCGGCCCGCCCGGCCTGCCAAGGACCGTCATCCCGGCTGGTTCGATCGACTCAAACAGGGTTGGCTGGGCCTGCTGCACAAAGGGGGCGAGGCGGCCCCACGGGCCGATGGGCCGACGGAGCAGGTGGCGGGCGCCAAGCGGCCATCGGTCCCCGACACCTCGGAGGCGGTGCTGCTCAAGGCGGCCCTGAAGGCCGTGCTGGATCGTCACGCGTCGTCACGCGCGGTGCTGGTGCACCTGACCGTGCTGGAGACGGCACTGGGCCGCCATGGGCTGAGGGCGCTGGACGAGTTGCCGCCCGATGTGCTGCGGCGCGCCATGTCGCAACTCGAAACCCTGGTGTCCGACTGGTCGCAGGGGAACCTCGCCGCGCTGCGGGCGCGGCTCACCGAGTCGCTGATCAAGCACGGGCGTGCCAACGATCGGCGGCGCACGGCCGATCGCCTGTCGGACTTCCGGGACAGCCGGCAACTGCAGGTCAAGGACGTCAGCGAGAGCACCTTCACGGAAGCCAACGCACGCTGGCAACGCTCACTGACGGGCCAGTGACCCTCGCGCCGCCGGTTCGCGCGACACCAAAGAAAAGGGCGCCGAAGCGCCCTTTTGTCTTGCCAACGCCCTGAGCTCAGGCCGTCTTGCGTGCGGCACGCTTGGCCGCGGGTTTGGCAGCGGGCTTCGGGGCTGTCTTGGCGGCCGGCTTCGCCGCTGCCTTGGTGGCCGGGGCTTTGCCGCCCAGCTTGGCGATCTGCGCGCTCAGTTCGTCGACGCGCTTGGTCAGCGCCGCCACGTCCTTGCCGCTGGGCACGCCCAGCTTGCCGAGCGCGCGGGCGGTGCGCTCTTCGAAGATGGCTTCGAGCTTGTCCCAGTGTTGGCCGGCCTTGCTGGTCACGTCGCCGGCCATGCCGCTCATCTTGTTGGCCACTTCGCTGATCTTCTCTTCAGCCACGCTCTGAGTCTTCTTTTGCAGGGTGACGCCCTCCTTGACCAGGGCTTCGAACACCTTGCCGCCTTCTTCCTGGGCCTTCGAGAAGGCGCCCAAGCCGGCCAGCCAGATCTGCTGGGCGGAGTCTTTCACGGTGCTGGCGAACTGGCTGTCGAGCAGGTTGGCGGCCGAAGCGGTTTTCTTGTCCGCCATCTGTTTGAGTTTCTTGACCATGGTGGTGACTTTCCGGTGGGTGGGTGAAAACCGCTCCGAGCCCAGAGCAGCGACGTCTGCACTATAGGAGCGACGCCTGCAGCGCGCACCCGCTTTCTCTAGTGGGGCGTCTCTATGGTGCTCTGTGTGGGCGGCTCGGGGTAAGCGCGCAGCGGAGTGCTTTCGGGTTTGATCAAGAATGCGCAACACCCCGCAGCCCATTCAGGAGGAATGCATGCAGTATTTCGTGACCGGAGCCACTGGCTTCATCGGCAAACGCCTCGTCAAGGCCCTGTTGCAGCGCCGCGGCGCCACGGTGTATTTCTTGCTGCGCTCGGAGAGCGAGTCCAAGGTGGCCGGGCTGCTTGAGTACTGGGGCGTGAGTGCGTCGCGCGCCGTGCCGGTGTACGGCGACATGACGGCCAAGAAGCTCGGCGTCTCGGCCGATGTGGTCAAGAAGCTCAAGGGCCACGTCAACCACGTGTACCACCTGGCGGCGGTCTACGACCTGAAGGCCGATGAAGAGTCGCAGGTGCAGGTCAACATCGAAGGCACGCGCAACCTGGTCGAGTTTGCCAAGGCGATCGACGCCGGGCATCTGCATCACGTGAGCAGCATCGCCGCGGCCGGCCTGTACGAAGGTGTGTTCCGCGAAGACATGTTCGACGAGGCCGAGGGCCTGGACCACCCGTACTTCATGACCAAGCACGAGAGCGAGAAGATCGTGCGCAAGGAAAGCAAGATCCCCTGGACGGTGTACCGCCCCGCGCTGGTGGTGGGCGACTCGGTCACCGGCGAGATGGACAAGATCGACGGGCCGTACTATTTTTTCAAGCTGATCCAGCGCATGCGGCAGATCCTGCCGCCGTGGATGCCCAGCATCGGTCTCGAAGGTGGGCGCATCAACATCGTGCCGGTCGACTTCGTGGTGAGCGCGCTCGACTACATCAGCCACCAGAAGGGCGACCTCAACAAGAAGTGCTTCCACCTCGTTGACCCCGAGGGCTACCGCGTGGGCGATGTGCTCGACGTCTTCAGCAAGGCCGCCCATGCGCCCAAGATGAACGTCTTCGTCAACGCGGCGCTCCTGGGCTTCATTCCCAAGAGTGTGAAGAAGGGCCTGATGGCGCTGGCACCGGTGCGCCGCGTGCGCGCCGCGGTGATGAAAGACCTGGGCCTGCCCGAAGACATCCTGACCTTCGTCAACTACCCCACACGCTTTGATTGCCGCGAGACGGAGGCGGCGCTCAAGGGCACGGGCATCGAGTGCCCGAAGCTGCCGAGCTACGCCTGGCGCCTGTGGGACTACTGGGAGCGCCACCTCGACCCGGCCCTGCTGATCGACCGCACACTGCGTGGCACGGTGGCCGGCAAGGTGGTACTGGTGACCGGCGGCTCTTCGGGCATCGGCCTGGCCGCGGCGATCAAGTTTGCCGAAGCCGGCGCCATCACGGTGATCTGTGCGCGCGACGAAGCCAAGCTCGCCGAAGCCAAGAAGGAGATCCTGGCCGCGGCCGGCAAAGACGCCAAGATCGAAACCTTCTCGGCCGACATCGCCGACGAGGCCAGCTGCAAGACACTGATCGACTGGCTGAACGACACCTACGGCGGGGTCGACTTCCTCATCAACAACGCCGGCCGCTCGATCCGCCGCGCCATCGAGAGCAGCTACGACCGTTTTCACGACTTCGAGCGCACGATGCAGCTCAACTACTTCGGCTGCCTGCGCGTGACCATGGGCCTGCTGCCCGGC